>WOZN01000280.1 GCA_011620245.1 Acidovorax sp. | reverse complement strand
TGCGCCCAAAGATGGCTAGGCAAAAGTACAAGTTATTGCTTTGCGAGCCCTTAGGCCGCAAGACCCCGATCAGCCGTGACTTCTGAGGTACACGCCACATCCGGGTTCCAGGCGCTGTTTTTGTGGGAAAAACGGCACCTGGCCCAATTTTTGTAGCAGCAATATGCTCCTGATTTTGTAGCTTTTTATCGCCTGCCTGTCTCGCAAGCCCCCACCCCAGCGGGTTGGCGCCTGCTGGCATAAAATTACACCCCCAAGGTTAGGGGCGTTCCCTCGCTCCCCAGGTAATTCCCCCGATGAATGCACCCACTGCGCTGGCAGTCCTGATGCCGCAGGCTGCAGAGCCTGCGCGACTGCGCGAGATTCCCTACAACTACACCTCGTTCTCCGACCGCGAGATCGTGATCCGGCTGCTGGGCTCCCGGGGCTGGGTGTTGCTCGACCAGTTGCGCCAGGAGCGCCGCACCGGCCGTTCTGCCCGCATGCTTTATGAGGTGCTGGGCGACATCTGGGTGGTGCAGCGCAACCCCTATCTGCAGGACGACCTGCTCGACAACCCCAAGCGCCGCCGCCAGCTGGTGGACGCCTTGCAGCACCGCCTGGGTGAAGTGCAAAAGCGCCGCACGCCGCAGGATGATGTGCAGCGCGACACCCTGGTCAGCGAGCTGCTGGCCCTGGCCACCCAGGCCGTGAAGGCCTTTGACGCGGCCTTTGTGGAAATGGCCGGCCTGCGCCGCCAGGCCCAGACCCGGCTGCGCCGCCACACGGCGCGCGACAACATCAAGTTCGACGGTCTGTCGCGCGTGTCGCACGTGACCGATGCGACCGACTGGCGGGTCGAATACCCCTTCGTGGTGCTGACCCCCGACAGCGAGGCCGAGATGGCCGAGCTGGTGCGCGCCTGTATCGATCTGGGCCTGACCATCATCCCGCGTGGCGGCGGCACCGGCTACACGGGCGGCGCCATTCCGCTGACCTGCAAGAGTGCGGTCATCAACACCGAAAAACTCGAAGCCATGACCGAGGTGGAGCAGCGCCTGCTGCCCGGCATGGACAAGCCCGTGGCCACCATCTGGACGGAAGCCGGCGTGGTCACCCAGCGCGTGGCCGATGCGGCCGAGCGCGCGGGCTTCGTGTTTGCGGTGGACCCGACCAGTGCCGAGGCCTCGTGCATTGGCGGCAACATCGCCATGAACGCGGGCGGCAAGAAGGCCGTGCTGTGGGGCACGGCGCTCGACAACCTGGCCAGCTGGCGCATGGTGACGCCCCAGGCGCAGTGGCTGGAGGTGACGCGCCTGGACCACAACATGGGCAAGATCCATGATGCCGAGATGGCCTGCTTCGAATTGCAATATTTTGAAGCCGACGGCAAGACCCCCATCCGCACCGAACGCCTGGACATCCCTGGCAAGACCTTCCGCAAGGAGGGCCTGGGCAAGGACGTGACGGACAAGTTCCTCAGCGGCCTGCCGGGCATCCAGAAGGAGGGCTGCGACGGCCTCATCACCAGCGCACGCTGGGTGGTGCACCGCATGCCCGCGCACACGCGCACCGTGTGCCTTGAGTTCTTCGGCAACGCCAAGGATGCCGTGCCCAGCATCGTCGAGATCAAGGATTTCATGTTTGCCGAGCAAAAGCGCAGTGGTGTGCTGCTCGCTGGACTGGAGCACCTGGACGACCGCTACCTGAAAGCCGTGGGCTACGCCACCAAGAGCAAGAAGCATGGCGGCGGCCTGCCCAAGATGGTGCTGTTCGGCGACATTGCGGGCGACAACGCCGACGACGTGGCACGCGTGACCAGCGAAGTGGTGCGCATTGCCAACTCGCGCCGGGGCGAAGGCTTCATCGCCATCAGCCCCGAGGCGCGCAAGAAATTCTGGCTGGACCGCAAGCGCACGGCCGCCATCAGCCGCCACACCAACGCCTTCAAGATCAACGAAGACGTGGTGATTCCGCTGCCGCGCATGGCCGAATACACCGACGGCATCGAGCGCATCAACATCGAGCTGAGCCTGCGCAACAAGATCAAGCTGTGCGACGCGCTCACCGCCTTTTTTGAGCGCGGCAACCTGCCTCTGGGCAAGCATGACGAGGCCAACGAAATCCCGTCGGCCGAGCTGCTGGAAGACCGCGTGGCCCAGGCGATAGCACTGGTGGCCGAGGTGCGCGCGCTGTGGTCGGGCTGGCTGCAGGACGTGGCCATGCTGTTCCCGCAATTGCAGGACCACCGCCTGCGCGCCAGCTGGAAGACCCAGCTGCGCGCGCCGCTGCAGGGCATCTTCGCGGGCGCGGCATTCCAGCCCATTCTCGATGAGGCCAACGCCATCCACCAGCGCGTGCTCAAGGGCCGCGTGTGGGTGGCCCTGCACATGCACGCGGGCGATGGCAATGTGCACACCAACATCCCGGTCAACAGCGACGACTATGAGATGCTGCAGACCGCGCACGAGGCAGTGGTGCGCATCATGGCGCTGGCGCGCAGCCTGGACGGCGTGATCTCGGGCGAGCATGGCATCGGCATCACCAAGCTCGAATTCCTGACCGACGACGAACTGCGCCCGTTTGCCCAGTACAAGCAGAAGGTGGACCCGGAGGGGCGCTTCAACAAAGGCAAGTTGCTACGAAATAAGGAGCTGCAAGCGCTTGCTGGACAAGCGCTAGAGGCCAATTTGCCTTCAAATCCAGGGCTGCACGCCGACCTGACCAACGCCTACACCCCGAGCTTCGGCCTCATGGGGCACGAGTCGCTGATCATGCAGCAGAGCGACATTGGCGCCATTGCCGATTCGGTCAAGGACTGCCTGCGCTGCGGCAAATGCAAGCCCGTGTGCGCCACGCATGTGCCGCGCGCCAACCTGCTCTACAGCCCGCGCAACAAGATCCTGGCGACTTCGCTGCTGATCGAGGCCTTCCTGTACGAAGAGCAGACGCGCCGGGGCGTGAGCATCAAGCACTGGCAAGAGTTTGAAGACGTGGCCGACCACTGCACCGTGTGCCACAAATGCGAGAGCCCCTGCCCGGTGAAGATCGACTTTGGCGATGTCACGATGAACATGC
>WOZN01000033.1 GCA_011620245.1 Acidovorax sp. | reverse complement strand
AGGGGGCGCACCAGGGTGTTGTCGTGGCGGATGTTGCTGGGCACCTCGATGCCGTGCAGCAGCAGGTTGGTGACGCAGAGCATGTGCGGCATCTGCTTTTTCTCGACGCCGCGAATGCTGTTTTGCAGCACGGCCTCTTGTTCGGCGTTGTGCACCTGTTTGCGCAGGTGCTCGATGGCGCAGACGAGAAAGCCGCCGGTGCCAGTGGCCGGGTCCAGCACCACCTCGCCCAACTGCGGGTTGACCATGTCCACCATGAACTGGGTGACGGCGCGGGGGGTGTAGAACTCGCCCGCGTTGCCGGCGCTTTGCAAATCCTTGAGGATTTTTTCGTACAGGTCGTTGAACTGGTGGCGTTCGGCCTGGCGGTTGAAGTCGATGGCGTTCAGCTTGTTGATCACCTGGCGCAGCAGGTGGCCGCTTTTCATGTAGTTGTAGGCGTCTTCAAACACGCCGCGCACCACGTAGCCGCGCGGGTTGCGCACGGGGTCGGCGCTGAGGCTTTTGAGGGTGGCAAAAAGCCGGTTGTCCACAAAGTCGAGCAACGCCTCGCCGGTGATGCCCTCGGCATCGGCCGCCCAGTTGCGCCAGCGCATGGCCTCGGGGATGGGGCTTTGGTAATGGTCGCGCGTGAGTTCGAGCTCTTCTTCGAGCGCATCAAATACCTTGAGGAACAGCAGCCAGGTGAGCTGGCTGATGCGCTGGGCGTCGCCATCGACGCCGCTGTCCTGGCGCATGATGTCCTGGATGGATTTGATGACGGGGGTGAGGTTGGACATGGATTGCAGACTTTGAACAAAAACGGGCTCTAGCGCTTACCAGATAAGCGCAGGCAGCTATTAAAAACGGAGTGATTGACTGCGCTGGCAGGGATGGCAGGGCCGGCTTATTCATCCAGCCAATCAAGCTGCGGGCCTGCCGGCGGCCAGGTCCCAGCCTGTATGCGCTGGGCATACCAGCGCAGCATGGCGGCGTCTTCGACGGCGTATTCACTGCGGGCGGATTTCCAAACCAGGCTGGGCTGGTGGGCACGCAGGCTCTCCAGGGCTTTTTGTGCCTTGGCCACGGTGACTTTGTCACCCGTTTTGTCGCTGTAAAACTGCAAGGCATCGGCGTCGTAGGGGCGAAACCGGGTGCCCTGCTCCAGCATGCGCCACAGCACAGCTTGTTCCAGCGGGCGCAGGGCGGTGTAGTCGCTCTCCATCTGTGCTTCGTCGCTGCGCTGCTGCTCGGCCGCCTTGGCCAGCATGGCGTCTTCAAACCGGCCGGTGTGGGTGGCCAGGGGGCTGAGCACCTGGCCCAGGGCTTCCATGAAAAATTGTGGGCGCTGGCCAAACAGGGCAAAAGCCTCTGCCAGGGCGGCCTGGTTTACCTCGCCCAGGTCGGGCCGCTGGCGGGTGATGAGGTGGGCAATGTGGGCCACAAAATCAGGCCCCAGTTCCGGCATGCGCTGGATTTGCGAGCCGAAAAACGGGGCGGCGCTGGTGTTGACAAGGCGCAGCAGCTTGTCGCGGTCAGAACCCGACATGACCAGCATGAGCTGGGCCTGGCCAGGCCGATTGAGCTGGTCACGGGCCGACTTGAGGGCGGCCATGGCGGTTTCGCCCGCCTCGCTGGTGAGGGCGTGCTGGGCCTCGTCGATGATCAGCGCCACGGGTTTTTTGGCGGCTTCAACCAGGGCGCGCAGTGCGTGGGCCAGTGTGCTGCCATCGGTACGGCCAATTTTGGAGGTGTCGATCTTGATCCCGCCCACGCTGATACTCTCCAACCCTGCGGAGCGGGCGGTTTTGGCGACCACACCGAGTTGCTTCATGAGCGAGCGACCCACGGCTTCGGCAATCAGGCTGCCGGGGTCGCGCTTTTGGTCGGCCCACAAGTCCACGTACACCACCACCACCTGGCGCCGCGCCAGCTCGGGCATGAGGTCGGACAGCAAAAAGGTGGTTTTGCCCGTGCGCCGTGGCGCTGCCAGAAACAGGCCGTTGGGCGCATCACTGAAGGCAGCTTTGCCTTGCAGGGCATCTGCCAACGCGGCGGCAAGCGGGGTGCGTGGGTAGTAGAACATCAACTATCCTTGAATATCAATTTTTTGATATTTTATCTTTTTCAAGATAATTTCAGATAGTCAAGCCGGGGCACTGTGCAAGGGCGCATACAGCTCGCGCTCCAGGGTTTGCAGGGCGCTCAGGTATTGCGGGCGGCCACCAAAGCTGCGCACCAGCTCCACGGGGCTGCCCAGGTCGGTGAAGGGCTGGAGTTTGAAGACTTCATTGCTCTCGATGGTGGCAATGCCTTCGTCGGCGTATTTGTCGAGCAAAGCCTGCAGCACCTTGCGGGCCACGGGGCCGTATTGGGTGAAGACGTTGCGCTTTTGCACGCGGCGGGCGCGCTCGCTGCGGGTGAGCGGGGGCTGGTCGTAGGCCACATGCAGCAGCAGGTCGAACGGGTCGAGGTCTTTGCCAACTTCATCGGCCAGGGCTTCGAGCAGCACGCCCTGCCCTTCGAGTTCTTGCAGCAGGGCGGCCTTGCGGTCGGCCTGTTGCCAGGCCTGCAGGAACTGGTCGAGCGAGTCGAAGCGCTTGCGCAGGTTGATGCGGGTGTAGTCGCGCAGGCTTTCGGTGATGAGCTTGCCCTGGGCGTTGAGGTATTGCACGCGCTCGCGCGCCACGGCCACGGTGACGTTGTTGCCGAGGATGTATTTTTTCGGTCCATCGGCAGTGCCGCTGCCCGCGAAAGGGCCCAGGGTTTGGCCTTCGACAGGCTCGGGCTGAAAGGGTTGGCCGGGATCGAATGGATCGGGCGAGCCAAGAGGCTCGGGCGGCGCCACGGGCTCGCCTGCGCCGGGTTCGTAGATTTGCACGGGCTCGCCGTCGAAGTCCTTGTCGGCAAACAGCTCGGTGGCGCGCTTGAAGTCGAGAATGGTGAACCAGGTCTTGCCCAGGTCTTCACGCAGGCGGGTGCCCCGGCCAATGATCTGCTTGAACAGCGTCATGGACTTGATGCCCTGGTCGAGCACGATGAGCTTGCAGGTCTGGGCATCGACCCCGGTGCTCATGAGCCTGGAGGTGGTGGCGATCACCGGGTAGGTTTTTTCGGGGTCGATGAAGTTGTCGAGCTCCAGCTTGCCCTCGGTGTTGTCGCCGGTGATCTGCACCACGTATTTGGGCTGGGTGGCGCACAGGTCGGCGTTGGCGTTGCTGAGGGCCTGGCGCATGCGCGCGGCGTGGTCGATGTCTTCGCAAAACACGATGGTCTTGGCGTAGCGGTCGGTGGCCTTCAAATATTCGGTGATCTTGGCGGCCACCGCCACGTCGCGCTGCTCCAGCACCAGCTTGCGGTTCATGTCGGCGCCGGTGTAGATGCGGTCTTCGATGGCGTGGCCGTGCTTGTCGGTCATGCCCGCCGTGGGGCGCCAGCCGAAGGTGTCCTTGTCGAGGTCCACGCGGATGACCTTGTACGGGGCCAGGTAGCCGTCTTCGATGCCTTGCTTCAAGCTGTAGGTATAGACGGGCTCGCCGAAGTAATCGCTGCTGGAAACGTCCCTGGTCTCCTTGGGCGTGGCGGTCAGGCCGATTTGCGTGGCGCTGGCAAAGTAGGTGAGGATGTCGCGCCAGGCGGAGTCTTCGGCCGCGCTGCCGCGGTGGCATTCGTCCACCACGATGAGGTCGAAAAAGTCAGGGCTGAACTGCTTGTAGATGTTGCGCTCTTCCTCGGTGCCGGTGACGGCCTGGTAGAGCGACAGGTAAATCTCGTAGCTTTTGTCCACCAGCTTGGTGGTTTTGTTGACGGCCAGGTCCACATCTTCGAGCGACACCGCGCCCTGCGCATCGACCCGCTCCACGCCTTTGGCCGCATCTCTGGAGATGCCTTTGGCATGGGGGCTGAGCTTGGCCATGGCGCCCTTGAAGGGGCGAAAGTCGTTGACCATGGTCTGGTCGATGAGGATGTTGCGGTCGGCCAGGAACAGGATGCGTTTTTTGGCGCCGCTCTTCCACAGGCGCCAGATGATCTGGAAGGCGGTGTAGGTCTTGCCGGTGCCGGTGGCCATGACCAGCAGCACGCGGTTTTGCCCGGCGGCGATGGCCTCGACCGCGCGGTTCACGGCATTGAGCTGGTAGTAGCGCGGGGTCTTGTGGGGGGCGTAGTCGAATCCGGCGACGCGGCTTTGCTCGGCCGACCAGCCCTTCCAGGTGCAGTAGCGGCGCCACAGCTCCTGCGGCGAGGGGAATTGTTCGAGGGCGAGGTTCTGCTCCAGCACGCCAGTGGCCAGGGTGGCGTCGCGGAACACGAAACCGTCGCCATTGCTGGAGAAGCTGAACGGCACATCGAGCAGCTGGGCATAGTTCAACGCCTGCCCCATGCCCGCGCCGACGGCATGCGTGTTGTCTTTGGCCTCAACGACCGCCAGGGGAATGTTGGCCTTATGGAACAAGGCGTAGTCGGCCCTGAGCACCGTGCTCTTGTCGCGGTAGGCCTTGCTGCCGCGTACCACCACACGCCCGGCCCGCAACGGGTATTCCCGAAAAATCTGGTCCAGACCGTTCCACCCAGCTTGCTCCATGGCCGGGCGGATGAATTTGTCGCAAATATCGCTTTCGGAGAGATTGGTCTTGTCCATTCGGTAGTTCGCACCACCCTCGGGCAAGCAAGGGAGGCCTGTTGTTGTTATCGGATACTACAGCTACCGACTACAAGGCCTTGATCGTGAAAGTCCAGCGCATTGGGACAAGGTGGCACTGGCCCAGAAACTGACCACACGCCGGCTGGCCAGCGGTGTGGTGCCGGAGTTCGCCGCCTGTTTCGCGGCCCTGGGACTGAACAAATGAACGGCCCGGGCAATGCCCCAAAAGCGCTGATGGCCGAAGCGACTGGGGAGATTCATTCAGTGCGCGCCGCTGCGTCCTCGGGCCCGAAACAGAGGGCCTGATCCCCGCAGGCCGCGCAGCTGGGCGATTTACAGATCAGGATCTCTTCTTTCACACACAACTGGCGGTAAAAGAACTTCTTCCACTTCATGTTGTCAACATTGCGTGCCGCCAGTGCCGGAAACCATCGCTGGATGAGAAGGCTCAACGCGTCGCGCGAAGGCAGCCCCATGTCCTGCCACAGATGAGCGTCGCCCAAGCTGGCGCAGGCGATCAGCCGAGCGATATGGTGACGCTCGGCCTCGGGTCCAGCCGAAGGGTCAGAATGCTCCATCAAAAGTGCCATCAGGTCTTCAACTTCGTCTTCGCGCGAGCGCATGCGCCCCTCAAGCAAGGCCCAGTCCAGACGGGGTTCGACGAGTTGCAGCATGGCGCAATCCTCAGACGGCCGCGGGCGCGTGCGTGTAGCACTTCTTCGGGCAGATCTTCGAGCAGGCGGTGCAGCCGATGCACAGCTCCTGGTGCGCGATGGTCATCACCTTCTTTTCGTATTCATCGTCGTCGTCATCGTCGTCGAGGCTGACCGAGATGCGCTCGCCTTCGTCGGTCAGCCCGACGAGTTCCAGCACGCCACGCGGGCAGACCTTGAAGCAGCGGCCGCAGCCAATGCACTTGTCTTCGTCCAGGGCGGAAACGAAGGTCGGCGTCCAGGTAGCGCCGCTGGGCAGGGTGACGCTGAAATGCTCGCTCATGCCGTTCTCCTTCAGCTATCGGCGGCCGCGGCGACGGCCTTGCGCAGGTCCATCAGCGTGGCGTGGGTGTCGTGGCAACGCTGTGCCACGGACAGGATGTTTTCCCAGCCCGTGGGCAGGTCCTCGGAGAGGTCGTGCAGGTCCATCTTGGCCTGCGTGGCCTGGGCGTTGGCCTTCTTCAGGCGCGCCTTGAGTTCGTCGGCTTCGGTGCTCATGGTCAGGCTCCGTACTGGGCGACAGCCGGGAACTCGCGGATCATCGCCACGGCCTCGGTCAGGAGCTTGCTGCCGGCGTCAGACAGTTTGGCCAGCGATGGGAAACCGAAGCGGTGCACGTCGCGCAGCTGCTTGTTGACCACCACCAGGCGGCCGGCGATCAGCACCATGCGGCCGAAGCCTTCGTGGCTCATCTTCATCATGGGCGAGACCATCTGGCCGGTCTCGCGCTCGATCGCGACCGCAATCGCGTTGTAGAAAATCTCCATGTGCCACAGGGTCTCGGGGTCCGGGTCGCCCAGGATGGGCAGGGCACGGCGCTCTTCGGCGGTGTGGATGAAGGGTTTGAGCAGCTGCAGGTCGGTCTTGCCTTCCCAGCTGCCGTGCGTGTCCTGCGCGCGCATCTGCTTGATCAGCTGCTGCACGAAGGGCGTGGTGAGAAAGGCCTCGTCGCTCTCGGGTGCGAGTTCGGGGGTGGCGGTGGCGTTCATGGGGTGACCTCTTCATCTTCAAAATCGAATGCGCGCTCGCCGTCCTTGGCCAGGGCTTTACGCAGCCAGGGCGGCGGCGTGCCTTGCAGCACGGACTGCAGCTTGTCCAGAATCTCGGCGATGTTTTCCGGCTGCGGCACCTTGATCGGGTGGATCTTCATGGCCACGACACGCGCCGCGCCCGAGCCGCCGATGGCAGCCACGTAGAGGATTGCACAGTCCTTGATGGCTTCGAGCTTGGGCGCGAGCTTGTCCTCATCCCCGTCTTCTTCGAGCTTGTCGCCAAACTCGAAGCTCTCGACGAAATGGTGGCCGGTGGCAGAGATCTCGTAAACAACGATGCTCTTGGCCCAGCCGAAATGCGCGTCCACGCGCTCCTTGTCCTGGGTGGCGAAGGCGATCTTCATGACGTTTCTCCTTGTGATAGCAAAGGTTCCGGAACGCAGGCATCCGTCCAGAGCACCCGTGGAGGCGGCTTTGCCGGGCCACTGGGTGCGTCCTCCTGCAAGGGGGAAGACGCGAAGCGGCGCAGGGGGTGTCTCATATTTCAGGCGCTGGTGGCTGCCAGCGGGGTGGGTGGGAAGGCGTCGTTGGGCTTGTCGATCCGGCGCGTGGCGAGTTGCGCTTCGGGCGTGATCGGCCAGTCGCCCGCGTGGTGGTGGGTGATGCGTTCGATCATCAGGTTCGAGATTTCAAATATCAGGTTCATGCTGCCGCGGTAGCCCACCGACACCTTGTGCGCGTTGCCGATGCGGTCGAACACCGGAAAGCCCACGCGCAGCAGCGGCTTGTCCAGGCGCTCGGCGGCCTGGCGGCCATGCGAATGCGTGATCAGCAAATCGCAATCCTTGCCCGCGATCTCCAGGTCTTCGAGGTCGCCGAGCAGCACCTGCTCGGCCGGCAGCAGGGCATGGGCCTTGGATTGCGTGGTGCTGATGCAGCATTTGAGCTCAGCACCCATCTCGTGCAGCAGGCCGCCCAGGGCCAGCATCAGGTCGGGCTCGGCCGCGATGGCCACCTTCACGCCACCGGTGTAGAAATGGCCGTCGAGCATGGCGTCGAGCAACTGGCTGCGCTGGCGCCGGTATTTGGCCGGCACCGGCTTGCCCGAAAGCTGCGAGAGGCGCTGCAGGAAGCGGTCGTTGCAGGCCAGGCCGGTCAGGCGCTCGAAGATCTCCAGCGGCGTGCCGGCGATCTTTTCCAGCGCCTCGGCGCCTTCGCGCGTCTGCTCGCCGATGCCCAGCGTGAAGGCCGAGGCGCCCGCAGCGCGGATCTGCTCCAGCGTGGTGCCGCCGAGCGTGGTGCCGCGCCAGTCGGGCGCGATATGGCCGTCGAGCGATCCCGAGATGTCGGGCAGCACGATGGGGTTCAGACCAAAGGCCTGGATGGTCTCGCGCAGCTCGTCGATGTCGCTGGGCGTAAGGTGGCTGCCGGGCAGCAGTGTGACCTGGTCGGCCACCACCGGCAGCGGCTGCACCAGCGCTTTCACGATGGCCGTGATGGCGTGTTTGAAGCCGTCTTCAAACGCGCCCACGTAGTCGGGCGTGGAGACGTAGACGATTTCGGTGTCGGCCAGCTCGGGGTGACGATTGCGCGCGGTGACCAGGTAGCCATTGACGTCGTCACCCTTGGTTTCGGTGAGGCCGGTGGAGCAGATCGCGATCACTTTCGGCGCGGCGCGCTTGCGGATGTTGAGCAGCGCCGCCTCGATGTTCTCGAAGCCACCGAGGATGGTGGTGACCTCGTTCATGGCCGTGGTCTGCAGCGGGATCGCTTCCTTGAAATGGCGCACCAGCAGCACCAGACCGAACGAGGTGCAGCCCTGCGAGCCATGCATCACGGGCATGCAGGCGTCCAGCCCCAGGAAGGCGAAGCTCGCCCCCAGCGGCTGGCTCATCTTGAGCGGGTTGACGGTGCAGGCTTTTTTGGATTCGACGACGCGTGCCATGGGGTGTTCCTTGCGTGGCGTCAGGCGGGGATTTCTTCGGGCTCGAGGCCCATCGCTTTGGCCGCAACCTGGCTCAGGTGGTCGGTCGATGTGCCCGTCACGGTGGGCGTGACCGCGCCCAGGGTTTCGCCGTCGTCGCCCCAGGGCGCGGGGATGCGCACCTGCTGCCACACGGGGTTGAAGATGGCGCGATCGATCTCGTGCACCAGCTCGACCATGCCCTCGTAGCCACCGTAGGGGTGGTGGCGCTCCTGGTTGATGTCGAGCCAGGGCATGCGCGCCTTGAGCGCCACGAACTGCGAACGCCCGCCGCTGAGCATGATGTCGGCGCGCGCCTCCTTGAGCATGGCGTACATCTCGCGCGGCGTCATGTCGTCGATCATGTGGGCGTCTGCGCCCTCACCCATGATCTCCTTGATTCTCTCCTTGTCTTCCTTGGTGCTCTTCTTGACGCTGGTGCCGACGATTTCCATGCCGCCTTCCTGCAGTGCCGCCACCACCGACCAGGACTTCACGCCGCCCGTGATCAGCAGCACGCGCTTGCCCTGCAGGCGCTGCTTGTATTCGGCGATGCGCTTGTAGGCGCGCGCTTCTTCCACCTCGATCAGGCGTTCGGTGCGTTCGATCAGTTCGGCGTCGGCGCCCTGCTTCACCAGCAGGCTGGCGATCTGGCGCAGGGTCTCGCTCATGTCGCTGATGCCGTAGAACGAACCCTCGAAATACGGAATGCCGTAGCGCTGCTGCATCTTGGTCGCGATATTGATCATCGACTTGGAGCAGACCATCATGTTGACCTTGGCGCGGTGGGCGCTGGCAATCTCGTTGTAGCGGCCGTCGCCCGAGATGCAAGAGAGGATGCGGATGCCCAGGGCGTCGAGCAGCGGCTTGACCTGCCAGAGCTCGCCCACCAGGTTGTACTCGCCGATGATGTTGATGTCGTAGGGCGTGGTGAACTCGGGCTCGACCGTACCAATCACGTAGTCCAGCAGGGCTTCGGCGCCGAGCTTGTTGCCCAGGTTCTTGGGGCCGGCGAACCCGGGCGCGTTGACCGGGATCACCGGCTTGCCGAATTTCTCGGCGGCGCGTTTGCACACGGCTTCGATGTCGTCGCCGGTCAGCGCGGTGACACAGGTCTGGTAGACGAAGACTGCGGGCGGGTCGTACTTTTCGATGATCTCGCGGATCGACTTGAACAGCCGCTTTTCACCGCCGTAGATCACATCGAGTTCGTTGATGTCGGTGGTGAAGCCGCTGCGGTAGATGGTGGAGCCGGATGAGGCGCTGTGCCGGTTGTCCCAGGAGTTGCCTTCACAGGCGATCGGGCCGTGCACCAGGTGGGCCACGTCAACCACGGGCTGCAGCGCGATCTTGGCGCCGTCGAAGGCGCAGCCCCCGGCGGCCGCGCCGGGCGAGAGCTGCTTGGTGCAGCCCTTCTTGCGTTCCTTCTCGCTCTTGCCCTGGTTGATGTCACAGCCGGGCTCCTCGAACACTTCAGCAATCTTGGCCTTGAGCGATACAGACATGGCGGACTCCAGACGGTAGGTTGCCAACCTCTTCGCAATTTGGATGCCAGCCCAAAACCGCTGTATTTCGTCCCGTTTTCGCCTGTTTCGCGACCGCCAGTGGCGGTTTTGGAGGGAATGTCGTGGGGGCTTTGCGACAGCCCCCACGCAGCCGTTTCATTTCTGCATCGGCAGCTTGGCACCGCTGCTGTGCAGGACGATCCAGCGCTTGAGCTCGGCCACATGCTGCGCCTCTTCTTGCACAAACTCCCTGGCCAGCGCCTTGATCTCAGGGTCCGTGGTGTTTTGCAGCACCTCGTCGTAAAACGCCAGGCCCGCGCTCTCGGCGTCGAGCGCCACCTGCAAGGCCTGCTCGATGCCGATGAACGGATCGGCGGCCCAGATCGCCGCGGCCTCGGGGCTTTCAATGTCGGGCCACTGGTAGTCGGCCTCGCAGAGCGTTGGCAGCTTGCGGTAGCCGGAGCGCTCGCGCGCGTCGCCCAGGTGCAACAGCGAGTAATCCGCCAGCTGACGGAACAGCCGGGCCACCTCGTTGTTGCCGGCCGTGCGCATGGCGTCGGCGAGCTGGCCGAAGCGCAACGCGGCCTCGTTTTCCAACTGGATGGTGTGGGCCAAAAATTCTTCTACGGATTCCATGATCTGTTCCTTCTGTCAATAACCCAATTCAAACCAGGCCGGCTCCTGCTGGCGTAGCCTGTCGATCAATTCCAGCGTGGCCGGCACCAGGGCGTGGATGCCGTACCAGACGGCTTCGCGGCGCGGCTGGCCGTCGGCTTCCAACAGGTCTTGCAGACGGATCCAGCCGTGCCAGTCGAGTTGCACCAGGCGCAGGCGCAGCGGCTCGGGCCAGTGCGCCAGCGTCTGCGCCATGCGCAGCAGGTGCATCTCCACACAGGCCAGGGTGTTGGCGCTGGCAAACAGCTCTTCTTCGCCCTGCAACTCGGCGAGCAGGTGCTTCATGATCTCGCCGCTGTTTTGCAAGATCAGGTATTGCATGCGGGCGATCATGGGGCATCCACCGCCACCGCGGCGGGGTCCGGGCCACGGAACATGGCGCAGGGCAGAAACACCTTGCGGCTCGCGCCCAGTTGCTTGTGGCGGCAGTACCTGGCGACCAGCTTGGCCAGGCCCTTGGGGAATTCCCCGGCCAGGGTCTGGGCAAGGGTGCGTTCGATGCGCAGCTTCATGGCGTCTCGTGCGCGCCTCAGTTGTCGTCGGCCAGCACTTCCAGCGCCACCAGCTGTTCGTAGAGCGCGCGCCGCGCGTGCCACAGCATCTTGCCGGCGATCCGCGGGTCGGCACCTTCAAACGCGCCGATGGCGTCGCGGTCGCTACGGTAGACGCAGGTGAATCCACCGCGTGCGGCCAGCGCGGCCTCCAGGGCCGCGGCCTCGCTCACCGGCTCGGCGCTCAGCACGCCGCTGCCCAGCAGGTGGTCTGCGCGGTACAGGGTGGTGTCCCAGCCATGGCTGTCGCCTAGCGCGCAGATGGCCGGGTATCGCGCGCGCGCCAGCGCATCCACCTCGGCGTGGCCGATGTCTTCGAGCAGGCCGCGCGCGGTCAGCTGGTCGTGGATTTCCCAGGGCTCCAGCGGGTCGCCGGCCGCGACCTTGCGGGCGAAGTCGGCCTCGTCGTAGGCGAACCAGGCGCGCGGGACGGCTTGTTCGGGCACTTCCACCACATAGATCATGGTTCTCTCCGTGGGCTGTGGGCGATCAGGGCCAGCTTCGTGGACGCCCCGTTTGCAACAAGGTCCTTTGGCTCTGAGTTCCGTTCGCCCTGAGCTTGTCGAAGGATTCGACGTGCCTGCACCGCGCAAGGCTTCGACATGCTCAGCCCGAACGGCTTTTTTGGCATCGAACGCACAACGGTCTCACTCCACACCCTCGGCGGCCGTTTTCGCCCAGACGGCTTTGCGCAAGCGCTGCGTGATGCCAGCGGGGCTGGCATCGAACTGCCGCTGCGCGATCGACAAAGCGCCCTGCGCCACCGCGGCCTCGGGCAGGGTCAGCGGCAGACGGCCCGCCACATGGGTGGCCCCGGGCACCGCCCTGGCGATCGCCTGACGGTTCGGGTGCTCGTCCATGGCGATCAGGTTGTCGGTCTCGCGCACACCGCCCAGGCAGACCCAGCCGTCGATCACCTCGACCTTGCGTCCGTCCTGCGTGGTCTTGATGTAGACCGCTTCCAGCGGCGTGCTCCCCGAGCCGTCCTGAGTCACATCGGGGGCGGTGGTGATGGCAGGAGTGTTCATGGTCAGAACTTCACGAGGATGTCTTCGCTGCGCACGATGAACTGGCAGGCCAGGCGCCACGGTGGCGGCAGGTCCTTGGTCTCGGCATCGGCGATCTGCTGCGCCGTGATCTTACCGGACAGCTTCAACACGGTCTTCTCTTTTTCAGTCAATGCCACACCATGCGGCGTGTTGCCTGACAGCACCGTCACCTGCAACTGGCAGGAGCCGCACTCGCCGTTCTCGCACTCGAAATCCAGCGGAATGTTATTGGCCTTGGCCACCGCCAGCAGGGTCTTGGTGTCACCCGCAATCGCATAGACCGTGAGATCCTTCTTCATGCGCGGGGAACTGAACGTCACATTGGCCATAAAGTACCTCGAAGAAAAATGAAGGGGGCCGCACCGCCAACTCGCCCCGACATGCAGGGCAACTCAACCGGGGCCGCCGCAAAACCGGCTTCGACGGGCCGCCCGCGGCGCCCCCTGAGGGGGCCGCCGCCAGGCGCGCAGGGGGCTTATCGAATGATGTCGTACGAGTAGTCCGTTTTGCCCGGAACAATCGTGTTCGCATCCAGCGTCTCGAAGAACTCGTCGAGCAGGGTGACCAGCACGCGCATGCCGCCGTCGTAGCCCCAGGTGGGAAAACGGTGGTAGTGGTGGCGATCGAAGATCGGGAACACCATGCGCACCAGCGGCGTCTTGGTGTCGCGTTCCAGGTACTTGCCGTAGGTGTTGCCGATCAGGAAGTCCACCGGCTCGGTGAACAGCAGCGAACGCAGATGCCACAGGTCGCGCTTGGGGTAGACCTTGCAGCCCGCGCCGTAGGGCGACGAGTCGAACAGCTTCTGCACCTTGGCGGCCCAGATTTCGTTGCCGTTGGTGGCCAGCACATGCGAGGGTTCGGCACCGAGTTCCAGCAGGAACTGGGCGTAACCGAGCATCTGGTCCGGGTCGCCGTAGAGGGCGTAGCGCTTGCCGTGCAGGTGGGCCTGGCTGTCGGCCATGGCGTCCACCAGTTCACCGCGTTCCTTCTCCAGCTCGGCCGGGATCGGCTTGCCGGTCAGGCGCGAGATCTCCATCAGGAACTGGTCGGTGCCGGCCACGCCGATGGGGGCGTTCAGCGTGACGACTTCCTGGCCGTGCTCGGCGATGAACTTGCTGGTCTTCTCGCAGCAGAATTCCTGGAACACGATGGTCGCCTTGGCGTGCAGGGCGGCGACCACTTCCTCCTTCGAGGTGCCGCCGGCGTACATGCGGAACTCGCCGTCGGTGGGCGTGTTCCAGTTGCCGGACGGGTCGCAGATGATGTTCACCTGCACACCGAACAGATCGAAGATGCGGCGGATTTCCTTCATGTTGCCGACGACGTAACCGTCGAAGCCACCGATGAAGTTGATGCTGTCGTTGGGCACGCGCACCAGGGGTTCGGTGGTCTTGGCCTTGCCGTCCCAGAAATGGCGCAGTATGCCCAGCAGCGCATTGTCGTAGCCGGTGATGTGGCTGCCGACGAAGGCCGGGGTGTGGGCAAAGGGCACGTCGAACTCGTCGGGCACGCTGCCTTTTTGTTTGCTGGTCTTGATGAAGGCGTCCACGTCGTCACCGATCACTTCGGCCATGCAGGTGGTGGACACCGCGATCATGTCGGGCTTGTACAAGCTGTAGGCATTGGCCAGGCCGTCGACCATGTTGTTCAGGCCACCGAACACGGCCGCGTCTTCCGTCATGGAAGAGCTCACGCAGGACGTGGGTTCCTTGAAATGGCGGCTGAAATGCGAGCGGTAATAGGCCACGCAGCCCTGGCTGCCGTGCACGAAGCTCAGCGTCTTCTGGAAACCGTTGGCCACATAGACCGCGCCCAGCGGCTGGCAGGCCTTGGCCGGGTTCACCGACAGCGATTCGCGGGCGAAGTTCTTCTGCTTGTAGTCTTCGGTCTTGGTCCACTCGACGATCTGCTTGATCGATTCGTCGCTGTGGTTGAACTCGAATTCCGCCTTCTTGTTGCGGAAGATGTCCTGGTACTCGGGCTCACGGAACAGCAGTTCGTGGTCGAGGATCTTTTCGGCTGATTGGGGCATGGTGCTCTCCAGAGGATGTTGAGATGCAAGGAGCGGGCGACCGGCCCATGCCAGGCCGCCCGCAGACTTCTTCAGGCGGCCTTCTTCCAGGGCGCTTTCGTGAGACTCCAGATCGGGCTGGAGATCGCCATGTCCATGTCACGGGCGAAGATGGCGAAGCCGTCGTAGCCGTGGTAGGGGCCGGAATAGTCCCAGCTGTGCATCTGGCGGAAGGGCACGCCCATCTTCTGGAACACGTACTTTTCCTTGATGCCCGAGCCGACCAGGTCGGGCTGCACCTGCTCGACGAACTTCTCGAACTCGTAGCCGGTCACGTCGTCATAGATCAGCGTGCCGTCCTTCACGTAGTGGGTGGTGCGCTGGTAGTCGTCGTTGTGGCCGAACTCGTAGCCGGTGCCAACCACGTCCATGCCCAGGTCTTCATAGGCGCCGATCACGTGGCGCGGGCGCAGGCCGCCGACGAACAGCATGACCTTCTTGCCCTGCAGGCGCGGCTTGAACTTGTCGATCACGGCCTGCATCAGCGGCTTGTACTTGGCGATCACCTCTTCGGCCTTGGCCTTGATGCTGTCGTCGAAATGGCTGGCGATCTCGCGCAGGCTCTTTTCGATCATGGTCGGGCCGAAGAAGTTGT
>WOZN01000289.1 GCA_011620245.1 Acidovorax sp. | reverse complement strand
CTTGGCCTTGGCCTTGGGCGCTGGCGTGGAGGGGTCCGCACCATCGGCACCGCGCGGCGCACGCACCGAGCCCTTGACCATGTCGAAGCAAAACAGGCGGCATTCGATGGGGCCGTTCCACATCGGCACGCGGCGTGACTCCTTCAGGCGCATCTTGCCGGGCAGCTTGAGGTCGGGCGTGAGCAGCCAGGCCTGCCAGCCGGCGTAGTTCTTCTTCCAGTGCGCGGCCAGCTGGCTGAAGAATTCGCCGCCGTCGTCGGTATGCGCCTCTTCGCGGCCCACGGCCAGGCCCTGGGCCCGGTCGGCGGCGCGCTCGCCGGCATTGCGGCCCGCGGAGCCCGCGGCGGCAATGCGCTCGCCATAGGGTGGATTGAGCAGCATCACGCCGGGCTGCTCGCAGGGCGGCATGCGCTGCAGGGCGTCGCCACCGCGCAGCTGCACCGCATCGGCCACACCGGCACGCTCGGCATTGCGCTGGGCAAAATCGACCATGCGGTGCGCCACATCACTGCCAAATAGGGGTACAGCGCTTGTCTGTATTGCGCCTTCAGCTTCGTTTTTAATAGCATTCCAGACATGCGCCTGGAATGGCAGCAGCTTCTCGAATGCAAAGCGGCGCAGCATGCCCGCCGGGATGCGGCAGGCGATCTGCGCGGCCTCGATGACGATGGTGCCGCTGCCGCAGCAGGGGTCGTACAGCGGCACGGGGTTGTCGCCCAGGGGGTCCCAGCCGCTGGCGGCAATCATGGCGGCGGCCAGGGTTTCCTTGAGCGGGGCGTCGCCCTTGTCTTCGCGCCAGCCGCGCTTGAACAGCGGCTCGCCCGAGGTGTCGATGTAGATCGTGGCCTCTTCGGTGGTCAGGTGCAGGTGGATGCGCACGTCGGGCCACTGCGTGTTCACGTCGGGGCGCACGCCGGTCTTGGCGCGAAAGCGGTCGGCCACCGCGTCCTTGACCTTGAGGCCCGCGAAATTGAGGCTTTGCAGCGGGCTGTGCTGCGCCGTCACCTCCACCTTGAAGGTCTGGCGCGTGGTGAACCAGATCTCCCATGCCACCTCGCTGGCGGCGGCGTACAGGTCGTTTTCGGAGCGGTAGGGGCGGTGGGCGAGCTGCACCAGCACGCGCTGCGCCAGGCGGCTGTGCAGGTTCAGCAGCAGCGCATCGCGCCACGAGGCGCGCAGCAGCACGCCGCCACGGCCGACCAGCAGGTCTTGCCCCGTGAGGCCGGTGATGGCGTGCACCTCGTCGGCCAGATAGCCCTCGACGCCGGCGGCGCAGGGGAGGAAGAGTTGGAGTTGGTTCATGGTGTGCGCTCCTTATTCAGGAGCTGCTCGCGCTTTATTTTTCTGTGTTTGCATGTGTTTTCTATCTGAAAACAAGCAAACAAGAGCGCTAACAGCTATATTTTATGCAGCAAACCTACAGCGCCTTGCGCAGGTTGGCCGGCGCGATCTTGAGCGCCTCGCGGTATTTGGCCACGGTGCGGCGCGCGCATTCGATGCCCTGCTCCTTGAGCATGTCGGCAATCTGGCTGTCCGACAGCGGCTTGGCGGGGTTTTCGGCCGCCACGAACTGCTTGATGAGGGCGCGCACCGCCGTGCTGGATGCGTTGCCGCCGGTCTCGGTGCCCAGGCCCGAACCAAAGAAATATTTGAGCTCGTAGGTGCCGATCGGCGTGGCCATGTATTTGGCGGTGGTCACGCGGCTGATGGTGGACTCGTGCAGGCCCAGCTCGTCGGCGATGTCGCGCAGCACCAGCGGGCGCATGGCCAGCTCGCCGTGGGTGAAGAAGTTCTTTTGCCGCTCGACGATGGCGCGCGAGACGCGCAGGATGGTGTCAAAGCGCTGCTGGATGTTCTTGATGAACCAGCGCGCCTCCTGCAGGCGCTGCTGCATGCCCTGGTGGCCCTCGCTGCCCTTGTGGCCGCGCAGGGCGCCCGCGTAGATGTCGTGCACGCGCAGGCGGGGCATCACGTCGGGGTTGAGCTGCACGATGAAGTTGTGCTGGCCGCCCTGCCCGTTCGCGCGCCCGGCCTTGCGCACGATGACGTCGGGCACGATGATGTTGCGCTCCACGTCGGCAAAGCGGCGGCCGGGGCGCGGCTCCAGGCGGGCAATCAGCGCCATGGCGGCGCGCGTGCGCTCCTCGCTGTCGCCGCACAGCTGGGTGAGGCGGCGGATGTCGCGGCGCGCCAGCATCTCCAGCGGCTGCTGGCAAATGCGCAGCGCGGTCTGCACGGTGTCGGGGTCGATCGCGCTGTCTTCGTCGGCGGCCAGGGCCTTGAGCTGCAGCGTCAGGCATTCGGCCAGGTTGCGCGCACCCACGCCCACGGGCTCCAGGCTCTGCAGCAGGCGCTGGGCCACGGTGAAGCGATGCACCAGCTCTTCGAGCTGCTCCAGGTCGTCGGGCCCGGCCAGGCTGATGGCCAGCGCTTCGAGCGGCTCTTCGAGGTAGCCGTCGTCGTTGAGCGATTCGATCAGAAAGCGCAGCGCGGCGCGGTCGATCTCGGACAGGCGCAGCGCCAGCGCCTGGCGGTGCAAAAAGGATGTGAGCGACTCGTGCGAACGGGCCAGTTCGGTGGCGTCGGCCTCGTCGCCTTCGGAATCGTTGCGGTTGCGGGCGGGGGCGTCTCCGCCCCACTCGGCATCGTTGGGCGCCATCTCCACGGTGCCGTCGCCGCTCCAGTCGGGCTCGTCGGCGCCAGCGCCTGGGGTTTCAGCATCATTTTGGCCTTCAGCGCTTGTACTGCTTGCGCTGGCAGCTCCCGAAAACATAGCATCATCGGCGCTGTAATCGTCGGCCTGCGCGGGCGTGTCCGCCGCTTCGAGGCCAAATTCCTCGCGCGGCGCTTCCTCGACAACGCGCTCCAGAAACGGGTTTTCGTCGAGCATCTGCTCGACTTCCTGCGAGAGCTCCAGCGTGGACAACTGCAGCAGCCGGATGGATTGCTGCAGCTGCGGCGTGAGCGACAAATGCTGCGAAACGCGCAGCGACAGGCCGGGCTTCATCACATCCTGAAATGTTCGCCGAGGTAGACGCGTCGCACCTCGGCGTTGTCCACG
>WOZN01000423.1 GCA_011620245.1 Acidovorax sp. | reverse complement strand
GCGCGAGCTCCATCATGGGCTCGATCAACATCATCGTGACCATCCTCAACATGCGCGCTCCCGGCATGACGCTCATGAAGATGCCCATGTTCTGCTGGACTTGGCTCATTACCGCGTACCTGCTGATCGCCGTGATGCCTGTGCTGGCGGGCGCGATCACCATGACGCTCACGGATCGCCACTTCGGCACCAGCTTTTTCAACCCTGCTGGCGGTGGTGACCCTGTCATGTACCAGCACATTTTCTGGTTCTTCGGCCACCCCGAGGTCTACATCATGATCTTGCCAGCCTTCGGCATCATCAGTCAGGTGGTGCCGGCGTTTGCGCGCAAGAAGCTGTTCGGCTATGCGTCGATGGTGTACGCCACATCCTCGATCGCGATTCTGTCGTTCATCGTGTGGGCGCACCACATGTTCGCTACCGGCATGCCGGTGACGGGGCAGCTGTTCTTCATGTACGCGACCATGCTGATCGCCGTGCCCACGGCCGTGAAGATTTTCAACTGGATCGCCACCATGTGGCGCGGCTCCATGACCTTTGAAACCCCCATGCTGTTTGCGGTGGGCTTCATCTTCGTGTTCACCATGGGTGGCTTCACCGGCCTGTTCCTGGCCATGGCGCCGCTCGACATCCAACTGCAGGACACCTACTACGTGGTGGCCCATTTCCACTATGTGCTCGTGGCAGGGTCGCTGTTTTCGATGTTTGCGGCGTTCTATTACTGGGCTCCCAAGTGGACGGGTGTGATGTACAACGAAACGCGCGGCAAGGTCCATTTCTGGTGGTCGCTGATTTCGTTCAACGTCACCTTCTTCCCCATGCACTTCCTGGGGCTGGCTGGCATGCCGCGCCGCTATGCTGACTACCCGATGCAGTTCGCCGACTTCAACGTGGTGGCATCCATTGGCGGTTTTGCCTTCGGCTTGGCGCAGGTGTATTTCTTCTTTTTCGTCGTGTTACCCATGATGCGTGGCCAGGGTGCCAAGGCGCCGCAAAAGCCCTGGGAAGGTGCCGAAGGCCTCGAGTGGGAAGTGCCATCGCCCGCTCCTTTCCACACCTTCGAGACGCCGCCCAAGCTCGACGCCACGGCAACCCGCGTGATCGGCTGAAAGCACACTCATGAGCCCTGAGAAAAGAAAGAGCAATCTGCGCATGGCCTTGATTCTGGTCTCGGTGGCGCTGGCTTTTTTCCTCGGCTTTGTGGCCAAGATCGCTTGGCTTTCGCATTGAATCTCGCATTGCCCGGATATTGCCATGAGCATTCGCAGCGACAACGCCAAGATGGTGGGCAAGCTGGCCGTAGTGGCGGCCGGCATGTTCGCCTTCGGTTATGCCTTGATCCCGCTGTACAAACACATCTGCGAGGTCACGGGCATCAACATTCTGTCGCTGGCAGAGTTGGACGTGCCCGGTGGTACAACCAAAGGCAGCAAGCTGCCGGCAAATACGCAGGTGGACACGAGCCGCACGATCACCGTGGAGTTTGACGCAAATGTCCGCGGTCCTTGGGCGTTCAAGCCTGCGGTGCATTCGATGCAGGTGCATCCGGGCGAGCTGGCCACAGTGATGTACGAGTTCCAGAACACGCAAAATCGGCGTATGTCGGCACAGGCCATTCCCAGCTATGCGCCGCGTCAGGCGGCCGCGCATTTCAACAAACTCGAGTGTTTTTGCTTCAACCAGTACACGCTCGAGCCGGGGGAGAAAAAGCAGTGGCCGGTTGCCTTCGTGATTGATCCGCGACTGTCCAAGGACGTCACGACCATCACGCTGTCCTACACCTTCTTCGAGGTCGGCGGCAAGACCCCACAGGCGCCGCAGCAAGCGGCATCCCCAGGGGCGACGGGGGTGGGCGCATGAGCGGGCAAGATTCTTCGCAGTCACCGCTGCAGCGCAAGGGCTCGTTGGGACGCACGGTGCGCGCGGTGGCTTGGTCGCTGGTCGGCTTGCGCAAGGGAAGCGAATACCAGCAAGACATCGAAAAACTCAATCCGCTGCACATCATCGCGGTGGGCTTGTTCGCGGTGTTCCTGTTGGTTGTGGGCCTGATCGTATTGGTCAAATGGGTCGTGTGATGACGCCGTAGATTCGAAAACCGGAAAACAAAAGATTGAAATTGAGGAGCTGAAATGAGTGCAACAACCCACGGCACTACGCCGTATTACTACGTGCCTTCCGAATCGCGCCACCCGGTGATGGCAGCGATTGGGCTGTTTTTTGTGATCCTCGGCGCAGGCCAGTGGATCAATGGTCATGACTGGGGCAAGTATTCGCTCGCCCTGGGCCTGGTGTGGTGGCTGTCGGTGTTGTTCCAATGGTTCCGCGATGCCGCACGCGAGAGCGAAGGTGGGCTGTATGGCCGCAAGATCGATCTCTCATACCGCTGGTCCATGAGCTGGTTCATCTTTTCCGAGGTGATGTTCTTCGGCGCCTTCTTCACGGCCTTGTGGTGGGCGCGTTCACATTCGATTCCTGCCCTGGGTAGCCTGGACAACCAGATGCTCTGGCCCGATTTCAAGGCCGTGTGGCCTAGCATGGCGGCGGGCACAACAGGCTCCCCCGCAGGTATTGTCGAGCCCTTCCAAACCGTGGGGCCGTTCTGGCTGCCCACCATCAACACGGCGTTGCTGCTGAGTTCGGGCGTCACACTCACCATTGCCCATCATGCGCTGCGCGCTGACCAGCGCGGCAAAACGATAGGCTCCATGTGGCTCACGGTGCTGCTGGGTTTCACGTTCCTGTGCGTGCAAGGCTACGAGTATTACCACCTCTACACCGAACTGAACCTCAAGCTCAGCTCCGGCATCTACGGCTCCACCTTTTTCATGCTCACGGGCTTCCATGGTTTTCACGTGTTCATGGGCATGCTGATGCTGTTTTCCATCACCCTGCGCCTGCAAAAAGGCCATTTCACGGCCGAGCGGCATTTTGGCTTCGAAGGTGCCGCGTGGTACTGGCACTTCGTCGACGTGGTCTGGCTTGCCCTGTACGTGCTGGTGTATTGGATGTAATGCGCCACCCTGAAAAAAAGCGCCGTCAGGCGCTTTTTTGCTTTGAGTCGGCCAT
>WOZN01000082.1 GCA_011620245.1 Acidovorax sp. | reverse complement strand
ATCGCCATGCACCACACTCCGTAAATAAATGGATCTGCCTGTTGGTTGCAAAGCCTGCGCTCTGGCCACCCCTCCAAGTCCGACAGCCTCCTAGAATTGTATGGATGAATCTTCGCCAACGTGCACTGCAGATCTTGTGCCTCTCAGACCCAGAAGAAAAAGCGGCCGCAGCGCTTGACCTTCAAGCGCAGGCAGCTACGCTTTCAATAGCACAAAAAGCCCCCACCGCCCTGGTCGATGCCAGCGCCCTGCCCGGCCATCCCGAGCGCCCTGCCCTGCTGCGCCACACCGAGGTCGCGCGCCGCTCCCCGGCCACGGCCGAAGGCCGTGCCATCCTCATCCACGCCATCGCGCACATCGAGTTCAACGCCATCAACCTGGCCCTTGATGCGGTCTGGCGGTTTGACGGCATGCCACCAGCCTATTACCTCGACTGGCTGCGCGTGGCGGCCGAAGAGGCCCGGCATTTTCGGCTGCTGCGCGAGCACCTGCACCGCCAGGGGCATGACTACGGCGATTTCCCGGCCCACCAGGGCCTGTGGACCATGTGCGAGAAGACGCAGCACGACATCGTGGCCCGCATGGCCCTGGTGCCGCGCACCATGGAAGCGCGCGGGCTGGATGCCACGCCGCAGATTCAGCGCAAGCTGCGCCAGGTGGCTACGCCCGATGCGCTGGCTGCCGCAGACATCCTGGACACCATCTTGCACGACGAAGTGGGCCACGTGGCCATTGGCAACCACTGGTACCGCTGGCTGTGTGCCCGCCAGGGGCTGGACCCCGAAACCCTGTACGGACAGCTGGTGCGCCAGTACGAGGCGCCGCGGCTCAAGCCCCCGTTCAACGAAGCCGCCCGCCGCAGCGCGGGCTTTACCGAAGCCGAATTGCGGTGGTTGCAGCAAGGCTGATCCAGGCGCCCCAACCGCCGAACTTTGCCATGACTTACGCAAAACAGGCCCAGGCAAGCCGCCTGCCACAAAGGCAGGTACCGTTGTGGCATCCTTATTTGCGCAAATCCTGTTTTCCACAATCAGCAAAGGCGTGCCCGCGCTCCTGTGCACGCCAAAAATGAATGCCACACCCATGTCCACACACCCTGCCAGCGGCGCCTTCTCGCCCCCGCCGCCCCAAAGCCAATCGTCCGTTGCCATGATTGCCCGCCAGGCGATCGTGAATGCGCAGAACGTGGTGGTGGGCTATGAGCTGTTCAACCGGTCACGCAGTGGTACAGGGCATACGGCAGCCACCGACGTGATTCTGGTGTTCACCGCGCTTTCCCATGCGGGCACCGAGGAGCTGGTGGGCAAGAAGCTCATCTTCGTCAATTGCACCCACGAAAGCCTGACGGGCGGCCACCTCGAACTGGTGGACCCCGACAAGGTTGTGCTCGAAATTCCGCCCCTGGGCCACGCCGCCAGCGCCGAGGTGGTGGCCCGCCTGCCCATTCTGGCGGCGCTGCGCGAGCGCGGCTTTCACCTGGCGTTCAACCACACGGTGCTGGAATCGGCCTACGCTCCCTGGCTGCCGCTGGCCGACTACATCAAGCTGGACCTGTCGGCGCTCGCCCCCGACCAACTGGCCGTGCTGATCAACTTTGCCGGCCGACATTCGCGGGCAGAGCTGATCGCCGAAAAGGTGGAGACGGCGCAGCAATACGACATGGCTTCCAGCCAGGGCATCGCTCTGTTCCAGGGTTACTGGTTCGCCCGCCCCGCGCTCATCGAGGCCAAGCTGCTCCCGGCCTCGCAAGCCAGCATCATCCAGCTCATCAATCTGGTGCGCAAGCAGGCCAGCACGGACGACATCGAGGAGGTGCTCAAGAAAGACGCGGGGCTGGCATTCAACCTCATGCGGCTCATCAACTCGTCGGGCTTTGGCCTGAACCGCGAGATCACATCCTTCCGCCAGGCCGTGATGCTCATGGGCCTGAAGAAACTTTTCCGCTGGGCAGCCCTGCTGCTGACCACCTCGCGCTCCAGCGGCACGCCGTCCTCGGTGGGCCACACCGCCGTGGTGCGCGGGCGGCTGATGGAGCTGCTGGCCCTGGAAACCCAGCCCCCCGAAGAGGCCGACCTGGCGTTCGTGGTGGGCATTTTCTCGCTGCTGGACGTGATGCTGAACATGCCCATGGAATCGGCACTCGGCCTGCTGAACCTGCCCGATGAAGTCTCGGACGCCCTGCTGCGGCGCGAAGGCTTTCTGGGTGACCTGCTCACGCTCACCGAGGCCTGCGAATCCAGCGACGATGCCGTGTTTGACCGCGCAGCGGGCACCCTGCACCTTTCCAGCCAGCAAATCAACTTTGCCCATCTGCAGGCACTGGCCTGGGCCGACCAGCTCGCGGACTGACCTCCCGGGCGGAGGCTCCGGTCTAGAATGGCCCGGGGCCTCTCCCGCAACACCCTTAGAACGTGTTTACGGTCTCGCAGGGGTCGCGCAGCGGTCTTTGCGAGACCGTAAACACGTTCTTTTACCAACGCACCCATGTCGAGCACACCAGAACAAGACACCCCGGAAACCGCCATCGCTGCCTCCGAGGGCACGGAGGCCGACAATCTGACCATCATCGCGCGCCAGGCCATCGTGGATGCCAACCGCGCGGTCTATGGCTATGAGCTGTTCGACCGCTCCACGGCATCAGATTCCCACACCGCCGCCAGCGATGCCGCGTTGCTGTTCAATGCCTTGTCGTATGCGGGCACTGAAGCCCTGGCGGGCAAGAAGACGGTGTTCATCAACTGCACGCATGAAAGCCTGGCGGGCGGTCACCTGGAGCTCATCCACCCCGACAAGGTGGTGCTCGAAGTGCCCCCGCTCGCCGGCGGCGCCACGGTCGAAGACATCGAAGCCCGGGTTCCAACGCTGGATGCCTTGCGCACCCGCGGTTTCCGGCTGGCGTTCGACCAGAACGTGCTCAAGCGCAGCTATGTGTCATGGTTGCCTCTGGCTGCATTCATCAAGCTCGACATGCAGGCCTTCAAGCCCGAACTGGCCGGCCCGCTGGTCAAATTTGCCAGCACCCACAGCCAGGCCACGCTGGTGGCAGAAAAGGTGGAAACCCCCGAGCAGTA
>WOZN01000148.1 GCA_011620245.1 Acidovorax sp. | reverse complement strand
ATCGGCATCGGCATCGGCATCGGCATCGGCATCGGCATCGGCATCGGCATCGGCATCGGCCAATTTGGCTCCTGCGGTCTCCGGCCTCACGCCAGCTGCAGTGGTTTATTCACCTGGCCCCGTGCCCGCAGCCGCGATACCCGCACCGCTGCTTGCGCCTGCTGCCGCTTCTGCCCCGCAGCTGCCGGTGCCTGCACCGCAACCAGCGCCCCCGGTATGGAGCGTGGATGCAGAAGGTGCAAGGATGTACCTGAGCGAATTGGTGGCCAAGCTGGAGAGCCCCTCCGAGGCCCGGCGCATCAATGCCTACCTCAAAAGCATGAAAGTGAAGGGCTCTTTGCTGGCACCGGCCCTGAAGTCCTTGGGCGATCGGCCTGACTTCGAGGTTCGGCCGCTCTCTTGGGCAGAAAGCACCAAGCCCGGGGTGCTGAATGTGCAGACAACGGTGCTGGCACAGCCCAGGACGCCTGAAACCGGAAACCCATGGATACTGCGGTTCCGTGTGGTGGCGGAGTTTCACGGTACGGCCGAGGGCACCATGCTGGCGGTGCTGGATATCAAGGAAAGCAATTGACGTTGACTCACCGATTCAAACTTCCTTTCGGGTTGTGGTTTGGGTTGTGGCTGTGCCTGGCGGCCCTGGTGTGCTGGCAGGCCTGGCCGCAGCAGATCGAGCGTGGCTGCTGGCTTGGTGAGTGGCCTTTTGAAGCAGGCTGTGAAGCCTGGCCAGCCAAGGCCGAAAGAGCAAACACGCCGGAGGTGTTCCAACGCCAGTTGCAAGCCAATGTGGGTGATGCGCACTCGTATGCCCGGCTCGCGCATGCCTGGTGGCTCAACAAGGACGCCCGGGCGCTGGAACTTCTGGCGCAGGCCCGCAAACTGGCCCCCTTCGATCCACGCCTGTTGCCGGTGCTGGCCACCTCCAGCCTGGAGCAGCAAAACTGGCCCGTGGCTGCACAGACTCTGGTCCAGATGGTGGAGCGTGGCAATGTTGAGGCTCGTAAGCCCCTCATGGCGCTGATGCTCAACCCAGCCACCCAGGACGCGGTGCTGGCACAACTGAATGCAAACTCACGATGGCTGGATGTGATGCTGGCCTCCATCGACCCCCAGTCGCCGCCCGCGCTGCTGCAGCGGTTTGTGAGTGAGGGGCATGCGCTGGGCATTGTGCGCACGACCACGGTGCTGAACATGGTGGACCGGCTCAAGCGCAGTGGCGACTGGATGGATGCCTACACCCTGTGGGTGGCCCTGCGGCAAAAAGTGGGCAGCCATTTGAACAACCCGGGGTTTGACCAGCGCTCCCTGAGGCGCGGTTTTGATTGGGAATGGACCCAGCAATCCGCGGCCAAGCAGGGCATGCGGGTGAACCAGGTGCCCGCATCGCCTCAGGCGGGGTCGATGCTGGAAGTGGAACTGACAGCGCGTGCTGCCCTGCCCCAGCCCATGGTGAGCCAGACCCTTTTGCTGCTGGGCGAACGCTATCGTTTCAAGGGCCGATACATGAGCGACCGCATGCGCACAAAACAAGGCTTGGCCTGGGTTTTGCGCTGCGCCAATGGCGGCGACCGCTGGGCACAAACTCCGGACCTGGTCGAAACACAGCGCCAATGGCAGAGTTTTGAGATTGAGTTTAGAGTGCCTCCAGAATGCTCTGGTGTCGTGCAGTTGCAACTGGAAACAGCCGCCCCCTGGGAAGCCCGTGCCGGCATCTCCGGTGTAATGTATTTTGATGATTTCGAACTGGCCCCCCTGAGCACAGCATCCGCGAATGATTGACCTGCACTCCCATATCCTCCCCGGAATCGACGACGGCGCGAAAACGCTGGAAATCGCGCTTGAAATGGCGCGAATCGCAGTGGATGACGGTACCAAGGTAATGGCGTGCACGCCGCACATTTATCCTGGCCTGTATATGAACGACAGCGCCGGTATTCATGCACAGCGGGAAAGTCTGCAAAAAGCCCTGGATGTTTTCCACATTCCGCTGCAACTGGTGGTGGGCGCCGATGCCCACCTGGTGCCTGAATTGCTCGAAGGGCTGCAATCGGGGCGCGTGCCCACGCTCAATGGTTCGCGCTATTTTTTGCTGGAGCCATCACACCACGTAGCTCCGCCGCAATTCGAGTATTCGGTATTCCAGATCATGGCCGCAGGTTTTGTGCCCGTGATCACCCACCCAGAACGGCTCGTCTGGATAGAGCACCATTACCCCACCTTCATTGCACTGGCCCAACGGGGCGCATGGTTGCAGCTGACGGCTGGCTCCATTGTGGGCAAGTTTGGCAAGCGGGCCCGCTACTGGAGTGAACGCCTGCTGGATGACGGCATGGTCCACATGATTGCCAGCGATGCCCACACCATAGCCAACCGAAGCCCCCAGATCTCGGATGCCCTTCCTGCATTGGAGTCTGCCGTGGGCAAAGAAGAAACACAGCGACTGGTCAACGGGCGGCCCCAATCCATTCTGGACAATGTGGACCCGGCGCTTGTCCACCCAGTGCCCGGACTGCTGGGTACCACCGACCAGCGAACCAGCTTCAAGTTGCCCTGGCACAAACGGCTTTTGGGCTTGCGCTGATTCCAGGCGTTTTTCCGCAGGGCTGTTGCCAATTCACCGCAGCAGTCGCCGCCTCGCTGTACAGTCACGAATCGAAAATCGCAAATTCTTGTTGTGACGGAGGTGGGTGCAATGACTGCTAGAGATGCTGAATCAGCGCTGCTTGCCCGGTGCTCTGTCGTCGCTCGGGAGGCAGCGCAGTCGGCGCAAGACCAACGCGAGGCCAATGTGTTCCGCTTGGCTGCGATGGTCGTTCAGTCACGCTTCCCCGGTGAGTCGATGCGCTTGATGCAGGCAAGCGAACAGTACTTCGCCTCACACCCGAATGAAAGGCTGGCACCAGCGGATGTCGTCAGGAAGGGCTGGGTTCTGAGCCTGCCTCGCCTGCGTGACATGCTGAGTCACCGACTCTACGGGCATTGAACCCTCAGCCAGCTTTTGGACGCAGTACGGCCATACGCTTGACATTCCAGGCCAGGCAAACCAGATTCCATTCACCGGTGACTTTGTGCA
>WOZN01000368.1 GCA_011620245.1 Acidovorax sp. | reverse complement strand
TCAGACCATAGCTGCCGGGGCAATCGGCACGCGGGCGGTGAAGGCCAGTCTCGACGAGCTGGGCCTCCAGAATCAGCTGCTGCAGCAGCAGACGCGCCGCTTCATCGCCGCAGCCCGGCTGCGGCGCCACGTTCTGCTCAAAGCCTTGGGCGGAAACGGCGAGGTACAGCTTCCGCCCGTTCCACTGTCGCCGCTGCCTGATCTCGGCCAGCTTCAGACCACGATCCGCAGCTACGCCGCCGAGCTGCGCAAGTCCGCTGACGCGGAAGAACGCAAGAAGCTGGAAGTCGATTTCGCCGAGCTGAGCGACCGGGCGCTGCTCGCCGGCATGCTGCAGGTCGTCACTGACGAGATCCAGCGGCTGAAGACCATCCAGTTTCTGACCGAGTGTGCGGGCGAAACGGCGACGAACACCATCACCAAGATGGGCAACGACATTGCCGACACCGTGATTACGCCCCGGCTGCGCGACAGATTTCAGGAAGAGATTGTCAGGCTTGCGGCCTCGAAGGTTCGCGTCGAAATCGTGCGCTCCGGCGGCAAGTACGGCTCACCGCAATATCAGGTGCGCCTCTTCGCCAAGCCGGATGCGAAGGTCCACGAAATCCTGAGCGAAGGGGAAAAGACCTGCGTGGCGCTGGCCGCCTTCATGACCGAGCTTGCCACCGCGATGCACCGCTCTGCTCTGGTCTTCGATGACCCGGTGTCCTCGTTGGACGATCGCTGGCGTGGGCAGGTGGCCAAGCGTCTCGTGGAAGAAGCGGAGAACCGTCAGGTCATCGTCTTCACGCATGATCTGGTGTTCGTGAACGATCTGAATGACCACGCGACGAAGACCGGTCGGGCAGTGCGGCTCACGACGCTCAGTCGTGGCGCCGCGGGAGCCGGTATGGTGGCCGACGGCCTGCCCTGGAAGGCCCAGAGCGTCGAAGATCGCATCGACAAGCTGGAGAAGGCGGCACGTGCGGCAAAGCTGCTGCATGACAACAACCAGGAAGACGAGTACGCGGTCGAGGTGGCAAAGCTCTACAACGCGCTGCGCGCCACATGGGAGCGCGGCCTGGAGGACATCGCTTTCGTCCGCGTTATTCAACGCCACAGGGACTACATCAACGCCAAGGACCTGAAGAAGGTCAGTGCGCTCACCGAGGCTGACTGCGATGCTTTCGCCGCTGGATTCAAGAAGTGCTGCGACATTGTTGACGCACACGATCCATCCAGCGGTAGGAATGCCGCGCCGCCACCACCTACTGATCTCTTTCAGGACATCCAGGCTTTGAAGGACTGGGCCGCGTCTCTGCGAGACAGGCAGAAGAAGATTGCTTGAAACGCATTCGTTCACGCCAATGCTGACGTACTTGACGAAGCAAAGAACCGGGAACCTCTAAAAACCTCCATTTTCAGCGCCGTCACCGGCGCAGGCTGGTTGAATGCCTCGGATTCGCCTGTTTTTTAAGCAAATCCGCCCCTTTCGGGGGCATTTCTCGCCCCATTTCTCATGCACTTGCCCCTTGCAGGCGCACCTCGCTCTTTGAGGGGTTGTTCCTGTAGAACGCATCCACCCCGTCGTCCAGGAATTTCGCCAGGCGCTTGAGGTTGTAGCAAGCGGCCATCATGGTCATCGCCACCGTGGCGCGAGCCTGACCAATGGTGCGGATGAGCTTGCCACCCATGTGGCGCATCTGGGCAAAGGGGTGCTCCACCCGGGCTCGGATCTTGGCGATGCGCTTGTTGCGTCCCTTCTGGCAGTCGCTCAGGGGTTGGCCGGGCTTGGCCTTGCGCTGGATGTGCTCTCGATAACCCAAGGCCTTGAGCATTTCGCTGCGCTGTGCGCTGGGATAGCCCCGGTCGGCATAGACATCACGGCTGGTGTTGTGCGCATCGAGCACTTCATCAAAGTGCGTGCTGTCGTGCTCGCTGGCCGTGCCGGTGGTGATGGCGCGGATGAACTTGTGGCGCACATCCACGCTGATGCTCAGCTTGTAGCCGTGGTAGCCCTTGCCGTGCTTCTTGGTGTGGGTCGCGTCCAGGTCTTTCTGTCTGCGCTTGGCTGCATTCCAGTCGCTGGGGATGTGGCCTTGTTCGAGCTGGGCCTTGTCTTCCTTGGTGAAGTGCTGGATGGGAGCGGGCACCAGCGTGGCGTCGATGATCTGTCCGCACCGCGCCATGTAGCCGTGGTGCAGCAGTTGGCCCTCCACCGCCTGAAACAGGGCGGTGACGCCATCAATGCCCAGGCGCTGCTGGTAATGCCAGATGGTGTTGCGATCGGGGACGTTGGCGCTGTCGGCCAACAAGCAAAAGCGCTGGTAGCTCATGCGGTCGAGCAGTTGGTATTCCATCTGCTCATCGCTGAGGTTGTAGAGGTACTTCAAGACCAGAATGCGCACCATGACAGCCGTGGGATATGCCGGGCGTCCGCCTTTGGTCGCGTCACCTCTGGGCAGCAGCACATCCACGACCTGCGTCAGGTGGTCAAAATCGATGTGCCGGGCAATGACCTGCAGCGGATCGCCCAAGGTCTCGATTTTTTGCTTGCGCGCCGCATCAGCGAAGAGGTCGAACTTGATGGCGCTGCGCGCCTGCGCTTGGGGTTTGCTCATCGGGTGATTGTCGCATTGGCTGGGGTGGTGGTGTCGGCAGGGGGAGGTTTTTAGAGGTTCCCGGCAGTGACGCCATTGTTGAGATAGAAAAAGTCGCCCGGAGCGTCGTGCAGTGTGGTCTTGATGGCTTTGTTGACATGGGACTTACTGCTACCTAGAAAGTACCGAATGTTCCGTTCGTACAGGGCTTTGCCATGCGTCTGGTGGAGCGCCACCAAGTCACCCAAGCGAGCAACTCCGTAATACGTGCTTCGTGGATGTTCGACCTTCTCGTACTTCTGCAAGGCGATGTCGGTGTGCACCTGTGGATAGGCTTGCTCCGCCAGTAGGTCGCGGGTGATCTCGGTCGCTGTGTAGTACGCCACTTGCTTGACCACCCGCTCTTCGTCCAAGTCTTCGTCGTCGAGCAGCGCCTGCAAAGCGTCGCTGGCCGTCTTGGAGATGCCATCACCCGTGAATGGCACAACCAACTTGATG
>WOZN01000031.1:6289-14830 GCA_011620245.1 Acidovorax sp. | reverse complement strand
GCGCCCAAACGCATCGCTTTTATTTGTGCCGCCAAGCATCGAACACTACACTAGCGCACAAGTTGTTCATGTTGTCTGGATGCCAGCTGTGAATAAGCTGTGCGTAAAATGCTTGTTGCACCGCAGCAACGTGCTTCATGTGCGGGGTTGAGGCTCATTGGCGCAGGCTTTTTGCCTACAATGGCGCTCCAACCTTCGCAGTTGCCAATGATTGTTGGTTCAGGGCGCGTCGCCATTCGACGCGCCCTTTTTTTCTTGTCCGCGCCGTTTCAATTCAATTATTTGACGCTTCCTGTTGATGAAACACATCAGAAATTTTTCCATCATTGCGCATATCGACCATGGCAAATCGACGCTGGCCGACCGCTTGATCCAGCGGTGCGGCGGGCTTGCCGATCGCGATATGGAGGCGCAGGTGCTTGACTCGATGGATATCGAGAAAGAGCGCGGGATAACCATCAAGGCGCAGACGGCTGCGCTGCAATACAAGGCCCAGGATGGGCAGGTGTACAACCTCAATCTGATCGACACGCCCGGGCATGTGGACTTCTCGTATGAAGTGAGCCGCTCCCTGTCGGCCTGCGAAGGTGCGCTGCTGGTGGTGGATGCCTCGCAGGGCGTGGAAGCGCAGACCGTGGCCAATTGCTACACCGCGCTCGACCTCGGTGTGGAAGTGGTGCCCGTGCTCAACAAGATGGATCTGCCCAATGCCGATCCCGACAATGCCAAGGCCGAGATCGAGGATGTGATCGGCATTGATGCCACCGATGCCATCCCATGCTCTGCCAAGACGGGCATGGGCATTGACGAAATCCTGGAAGCCATTGTGGCGAAGGTGCCTGCGCCCAAGGGCAACCCCGATGGCCCCTTGCGCGCGATGATCATCGACAGCTGGTTTGACAGCTATGTGGGCGTCGTGATGCTGGTGCGCGTGGTCGATGGCCGTCTGCTCAAGGGCGAGCGCATCAAGATGATGGCCAGTGGCGCCGTGTACAACGCCGACAACCTGGGTGTGTTCACGCCCGCCAACGAGCCGCGCAATTCGCTCGATGCCGGGCAGGTGGGCTACATCATTGCCGGCATCAAGGAACTGCAGGCGGCCAAGGTGGGCGACACCATCACCCTTGAAAAGAAGCTGCCCAACAACGCCGGCCCTGCCACCGAGGCGCTGCCTGGCTTCAAGGAAGTCCAGCCCCAGGTGTTTGCCGGGCTGTACCCCACCGAGGCCAGCGAATACGACTCGCTGCGCGACGCGCTCGAAAAGCTCAAGCTCAACGATGCCTCGCTGCATTACGAGCCCGAGGTCAGCCAGGCGCTGGGTTTTGGTTTCCGCTGTGGCTTCCTCGGCTTGCTGCACATGGAAATCGTGCAGGAGCGGCTGGAGCGCGAGTTCGACCAGGACCTCATCACCACCGCCCCAAGCGTGGTCTACCAGGTGGTCCGGGCCGATGGCGAAGTGATCATGGTCGAGAACCCCTCCAAGATGCCCGACCAGGGGCAGATCCAGGAGATCCGCGAGCCCATCGTCACGGTGCATCTTTACATGCCCCAGGACTACGTGGGCCCGGTCATGACGCTGGCCAACCACAAGCGTGGCGTGCAGATGAACATGGCGTACCACGGTCGCCAGGTGATGCTCACCTATGAAATGCCGCTGGGCGAAATCGTGCTCGACTTTTTCGACAAGCTCAAGTCGGTGTCGCGCGGCTATGCCTCGATGGACTATGAGTTCAAGGAATACCGTGCCTCCGACGTGGTGAAGGTCGATATTCTTCTCAACGGCGAAAAGGTGGATGCGCTGTCCATCATCGTGCACCGCTCGCAGTCGCAGTACCGCGGCCGCGCCGTGGTCGCCAAGATGCGCGAAATCATCAGCCGCCAGATGTACGACGTGGCCATCCAGGCGGCGATCGGCGCCAACATCATTGCGCGCGAAACCATCAAGGCGCTGCGCAAGAACGTGCTGGCAAAATGCTACGGCGGCGACGTCAGCCGCAAGCGCAAGCTCCTCGAAAAGCAGAAGGCAGGCAAGAAGCGCATGAAACAGATTGGCTCGGTCGAGGTGCCCCAGGAGGCATTCCTCGCCATTTTGCAGGTGGAAGATTGATGCAGTTCATGCAAATACTGACTTCTCTGGTGCTCGCCGCCTTTGCAGGCTACGTCGGTGCCTGGTACATGGGGGCCATCGAGGGCAATTTTGCCTTGCTGCTGTTTCTGGCCACCGTGGTGACCGGGGCCTACTGGCTGGCCGAGCGCCTGGTTTTTCTGCCGCGCAGGCGCCGCGCGGCCCAGGCCATCGAGGATGCGGCCGTGCAGCGCCGCGCCGAACTCGACCGCATGGGCATCCAGAAGGTGGATGTGGATGTGCAGGAGGCCAAGAGCCGCATCCTGATGCAGCCCTGGTGGCTGGACTGGACGGCGGGCCTGTTTCCCGTGATTGCCGCGGTGTTCCTGCTGCGCTCGTTTCTGTTCGAGCCCTTCAAGATTCCTTCGGGGTCCATGATTCCGACGCTGCTCGTGGGCGACCTCATCTTGGTCAACAAGTTCACCTATGGCCTTCGCTTGCCCGTGATCCACACCAAAGTGACCGAGGGCACGCCACCGGCGCGTGGCGATGTGATGGTCTTTCGCTACCCGCCGCAGCCCAGCCTGGATTACATCAAGCGCGTGGTGGGCGTGCCCGGCGATGAGGTGGCCTATCTGAACAAGCGCCTCACCTTGAATGGCAAGCCGGTGAAAACCACTGCCTTGCCCGATTATTTTGATGAAGACGCAATGCGCTATTTCAAGCAGTTTGAGGAGCATCTGGATGACCAGCCGCACCGGCTGCTGAACAATCCCGACATGCCTGCTTTTGTGCAGGGGGCCAGTAATTTTGCCTACCGCGAGAACTGCAGATACAGCATTGAAGGCGTCGTTTGCAAGGTGCCACAGGGGCATTATTTCATGATGGGCGACAACCGCGACAATTCGCTGGATTCACGCTATTGGGGTTTTGTGCCCGAGGCCAACATTGTGGGCAAGGCGTTCTTTGTCTGGATGAATTTTGGCAATCTCAAGCGGATTGGTTCGTTTCATTGAGAGCAGACACACAGCAACGAAGGGGTAAAAATATGAGCATGCATCGCACAGCCAGCCGGTCGCGCCAGCGCGGCCTGTCGTTTTTTGGCGTGATCTTTCTCGGTTTGTTTGCGGTGGCGGCCTTTGCCATTGGCGGGCAGTCCATTCCGATCTTTCTGGAATATGTCGCGGCCAAAAAGGCCATCGAGAAGGCCAAGTTCGAGACCACCGTGCCCGCCATCCGTGCCGCCTTTGACCGCGCCGCTACCATTGACGATATCAACTCGGTCAGAGGCTCGGACCTCGAAATCACCAAGCGTGACGACAAGGTGGTGGTGTCATTCAAGTATGCGCGCGAGATACCACTGGCAGGCCCCGCCTACCTGGTGTATCGCTTCGAAGCGCAGACCAACTAGGTGCAGCCGGCTCTGTCAGCGCTGCAGAACCGTCTGCAGCACAATTTCTCCAGCCCCGCGCTGCTGCAGCGTGCCGTCACGCACCGCAGCTTTTCGGCGGACCACAATGAGCGCCTGGAGTTTCTGGGGGATTCGGTGCTCAATCTGGCCGTGGCCAGCCTGCTCTACCAGCGGCTGAGCAATTTGCCCGAGGGCGAACTGTCGCGCGTGCGCGCCAACCTCGTCAAGCAGGACACCCTGCACCAGCTGGCATTGCGGCTAAAAGTGTCCGACGTGCTGCGCCTGGGGGAGGGCGAGTCCAGGTCCGGCGGTCAGCAGCGGCCGTCCATCCTCGCCGATGCCCTCGAAGCCCTGATTGGCGCCGTGTACCTGGATGCCGGCTACGCCAGTGCCGAAGCGCTGGTGCACCGCCTGTTCCAGGAGGTGGAAATCAACCCCCAGATGCAGGCCGCCGCCAAGGACCCCAAGACCGCGTTGCAGGAGTGGCTGCAGGGCCGCAAAATGAAGCTGCCGCAATACAGCGTGGTGGCCACGGTCGGAGCGGCGCACCGCCAGACCTTTGACGTGGAGTGCGAAATCACCGAACTGGGTCTGGCCGAACGTGGCATCGGCGGTTCGCGCCGTGCCGGCGAACAGGCCGCAGCCGCCGCCATGCTGGCCACACTGAAAGCAAAGAATTTATGAGTGATGCTACCAAAGATGTAGCTGGTGACGCAGGCCCTGAAAGCGCTCCGATACAAAATGACCTGGATGCCATGCTGGCCGCTGCAGGCGCCCCTGCGGCCGTGCCGGGCCAGCGCTGCGGCGTGATCGCCATCGTGGGCAAGCCCAATGTGGGCAAGTCCACGCTGCTCAACGCCCTGGTGGGCCAGAAGATCAGCATCACCTCGCGCAAGGCACAGACCACGCGGCACCGCATCACGGGCATCCGCACGCGCGGGCAGACGCAGTTCGTCTTTGTCGATACGCCGGGTTTTCAGACCCGCCACACCACGGCGCTCAACAAGTCGCTGAACAAGACCGTGATGGGGGCCATAGGCGATGTGGACCTGATCCTGTTTGTGGTCGAAGCCGGCAATTTCACGCTGGCCGATGCCAAGGTCTTGAGCCTGTTCAAGCCCGGCATTCCCACGCTGCTGGTGGCCAACAAGCTGGACATGGTGCACCGCCGTGCCGAACTGGCGCCCTGGCTCAAGAGCATGCAGGAGCGCCACCCGTTTGCCGAGTTCGTGCCCATGTCGGCCAAGAACAAGGGCGACATCGAGCGCCTGTTTGGCATCTGCGCCAAATACCTGCCCGAGCAGGCCTGGTGGTATGCCGAGGATGAGCTGACCGACCGCAGCGAAAAGTTCATGGCCTCCGAGACCGTGCGCGAAAAGCTGTTCCGCTTCACGGGCGACGAACTGCCCTACACCTCCACGGTGGTCATCGACAAGTTTGAGGAAGAGGCCAGCAAGCAGCACAAGCGCCTGGTGAAGATCGCCGCCACCATCGTGGTCGAGCGCGACAACCACAAGATGATGGTGATTGGTGACAAGGGCGAGCGCCTCAAGCGCATAGGCACCGAGGCGCGCCAGGAGCTGGAAAAGCTCATGGACGCCAAAGTCTTTCTGGAGCTGTGGGTCAAGGTGCGCTCGGGCTGGGCCGATGACGAAGCCCGCGTCCGTTCCTTTGGCTACGAGTGACCTCTTCGAACCCCCGTGGCTGCTGCCAAGCGCATTTCCGATGAACCCGCCTTCGTGCTGCACAGCTACGACTGGAGCGAGTCCAGCCTGATCCTGGAAATGTTTTGCCGCCGCCAGGGGCGCGTGGCCCTGGTGGCCAAGGGTGCGAAAAAACCCAGCTCCAACTTCCGCCCCGTGCTGCTGCCGCTGCAGCCCCTGCTGGTGACCTACACGCTCGCCGGTGATGGCAATGCCGACATTCACGCACTCAAAGGTGCTGAATGGGTGGGTGGCCATGTGATGCCCACGGGCGATGCCTTGCTGTCGGGCCTGTACCTCAACGAACTGCTGCTGCGCCTGCTGGCCCGGGCCGACCCGCATCCCGCGTTGTTCGACGCCTACGCGGGCGTGGTGCGCGTGCTCGCCAGCGAGCATGGCGATGCCCTGGAGCCCGTGCTGCGCAGCTTCGAGCTGCTGCTGCTGCGCGAGATTGGCCTGCTGCCCAGCCTGGATGCGCAGACCATGACCTTGGCGCCATTGCAGGCCGGCACCCGTTACACGCTGGTGCCTGAAGGCGGCTTGCGCGCTGCGTCCGCGGCCGACCGCGCAGGCCTGCCCGGCAGCCATTGGCAGGCGCTGCAGCGCGCGCTGGATGACGTTGCCAGCTACACCGCCACCTTGCGTGCCTGCGCTCCGGTGGCTGCCGAACTCAAGCCGCAGCTGCGCGCCCTGCTGCAATACCATTGCGGCAGCCCCACGCTGCGCACCCGCCAGCTCATGATCGACCTGCAGTCTTTATGAACATGTCTGAACATATCCCGCAACGCACCGCCCTGTCGGTCAACGTCAACAAGGTCGCCCTGGTGCGCAACACGCGCCACCTGGGCATTCCCAGCGTCACGCGCGCGGCCCGGCTGTGTCTGCAGGCCGGCGCCCAGGGCATCACCGTGCACCCCCGGCCCGACGAGCGCCATATCCGCCGCCAGGACCTGTTCGAGCTGGCCGCGCTGATGAAGACCTGGCCCGGCCGCGAATACAACATCGAAGGCAACCCCTCGCAGAACCTGATGGATGTCATCCGCGAGCTTGCGGGCCAGGGCATGCGCCCGCACCAGGCCACCTTTGTGCCCGACAGCGAAGACCAGTTCACCAGCGACCATGGCTGGAGCTTTCCGCAGGATGCCCAGCGGCTGGCGCCCCTGGTGGCCGAATGCAAGGCAATGGGCGTGCGCGTGAGCCTGTTCATGGACCCGGTGCCCGAACAGATGGCCGCCGCCCGGGCCGTGGGTGCCGACCGCGTGGAGCTGTACACCGAGCCCTATGCCGCTGCCTGGGGCACGCCAGAGCAGGGCCTGCAACTGGAGCGCTACCGGGCAGCAGCCCAGGCCGCGCTGGATGCAGGCCTGGGCGTGAACGCGGGCCATGACCTGAACCGGGACAACCTCGCCGCCTTCGTGCGCGGCGTGCCTGGTGTGCTGGAGGTGTCGATCGGCCATGCGCTGATCGCCGACGCGCTGGAGCTGGGCTATGCCGCCACGGTGCAGGCCTATCTGGGCTGCATCACGGCGGGCTTAGCGCCCACCGAAAACTCCTGATTTGATAGCTGCAAGCGCTTATCCAGTAAGCGCTGGAGGCCATTTTGATTCATATTCCATGATCTACGGCATCGGCACCGATATTTGCGATGTGCACCGCATCGCGGCCAGCCTGGCCCGCCATGGCGATCGCTTTGCCCAAAAGGTGCTGGCCGATGGTGAACTGGCCACCTGGCGCGAGCGCAGCAGTTGCTGGCCCGACCGGGGCCTGCGCTACCTGGCCACGCGCTTCTCGGCCAAGGAAGCCTTCAGCAAGGCGATTGGCCTGGGTATGCACATGCCCATGACCTGGCGCCACTGCGAGGTGACCAAGCTGCCCAGCGGCCAGCCCGTGATTGTGCTGCATGGCGCGCTCAAGGAATGGTTCGACGCCAAGGGCCTGCAGGCGCACCTGAGCGTGACCGACGAAACCGGCTACGCGGCCAGCTTCTGCGTGGTCGAAAAAATTCAAGCTAAATAGGGCTCTAGCGCATGCTGGACAAGCGCTGGCAGCTATCAGAACATGAGCAAAACCATATGACCGGACACGCACCCCTCATCCTCGACGTGGCAGGCACGGCGCTCAGCGCCGCCGACCGCCGCCGCCTGGCCCACCCGCTGACGGGTGGCGTCATCCTGTTCGCCCGCAACTGGGAAAACCGTGCCCAGCTGCTGCAGCTCACCAGCAGCATCAAGGCCGTGCGCGACGACCTGCTGATCTGCGTGGACCATGAAGGCGGCCGCGTGCAGCGCTTTCGCACCGATGGCTTCACGCACCTGCCGCCCATGCGCGCGTTCGGTGAGATGTGGATGGATGACGGCAAGGGCGGCCCCGGCAGCGGAGCGCTGCGCGCCACCAATGCGGCCACGGCAGCAGGCTATGTGCTGGGCACCGAGCTGCGCGCCTGTGGCGTGGATTTCAGCTTCACGCCCGTGCTGGATCTGGACCATGGCGAGAGCGGCGTGATTGGCGACCGCGCCTTCCACCGCGACCCGCGCGTGGTCGCGCTGCTGGCCAAAAGCCTCATGCACGGCCTGCTGCAGGCGGGCATGGCCAACTGCGGCAAGCATTTTCCGGGGCATGGCTTTGTCAAGGCCGACTCGCACACCGATATGCCCGTGGACAAGCGCAGCCTCAAGGCCATCCTGGCCGACGATGCCGCCCCGTACCCCTGGCTCGGCAGCACGCTCACCAGCGTGATGCCCGCGCATGTGATCTACCCCAAGGTCGATAGCCGCCCCGCAGGCTTTTCGCAGCGCTGGCTGCAAGAAATTCTGCGCCGCCAGATGCGTTTTGACGGCGCCATCATCAGCGACGACCTCAGCATGGAGGGCGCGCGCCGGCTGGACGGCCAGGTGGTCAGCCACACCGATGCGGCCATTGCCGCGCTGGGCGCGGGTTGCGACCTGGTGCTGCTGTGCAACCAGAGCGTGGGCGATGGCCGGGCCGTGGATGAGCTCATCGCCGGCCTGGACCAGGCGCAGGCCCAGGGCCGCTGGCAGCCCAGCGTGGACAGCGAATCGCGCCGCCTGGCCCTGCTGCCCGAAACCCTGCCGCAGGCCTGGGACGAGCTGATGTACCAGCCCGCCTATCTGCAGGCGCTGGACTTGCTGCCTTGACGGGGCGCGTCCTCCGGCCCGGTGAAGTCTGAACCGCTCGCCCTGCGCCTGGCCTGTCCTGAGCCTGTCCTGAGCCTGCCGAAGGGCTCAGCCCGAACGGTAGTTGATACAACAAAGGGCCGGAGCAATAGGCCAGTAGGCCAGTAGGCCAGTAGGCGGCCCTTCGGGCCAACGCGGCTGCTGGCCATAAACGGGACATTGGCAATT
>WOZN01000031.1:3397-6189 GCA_011620245.1 Acidovorax sp. | reverse complement strand
TAGGCGGCCCTTCGGGCCAACGCGGCTGCTGGCCATAAACGGGACATTGGCAATTTCCGCATCCCTGAGTCCTGTCTCCATTACCCTCCGAGATCCCCGGACCACCACGCCCTCACCATGCTGTTCCTGCTGTCTCCCGCCAAATCGCTCGACTACGAAACGCCCTTGCCTGCGGATTTGCCATACACGCTGCCGCAGTTCGTGCCGCAGTCCACGCAGCTGATCGACCTGCTGCGCAAAAAATCCCCCCAGGACATCGCCTCGCTGATGGGTCTGAGCGACAAGCTCGCCGCCCTGAACGTGGCGCGCTACGAGGTGTGGCAACCCCAATTCACCGCTGCCAACGCGCGCCAGGCGGTGATGGCCTTCAACGGCGACGTGTACGAAGGCCTGCAGGCGCAGACGCTCTCCCGCGACGATCTGCAATGGGCGCAGCACCACCTGGCCATCCTGAGCGGCCTGTATGGCGTCTTGCGCCCGCTCGACCGCATGCAGCCTTACCGGCTGGAGATGGGCACCCGCCTGGCCACCGATGCGGGCAGCAACCTCTACCAGTTCTGGGGCAGCCAGATTGCCGAGCACCTCAATACCTGCCTGCGTGCCGACACCACGCCGGTGGTGGTCAATCTGGCGTCACAGGAATATTTCAAGGCCGTGGACCGCAAGGCCCTCAAGGCGCGCGTCATTGAATGCGTGTTCGAGGACTGGAAAGGTGGCGCCTACAAGATCATCAGCTTCCACGCCAAGCGCGCACGGGGCCTGATGGCGCGCTATGCCATCACGCACCGCATTGCCACACCCCGCCAGCTCGAAGGCTTTGACCTGGAAGGCTACGCCTTCGCCCCAGCCTCCTCCGGAGCCGAGCGCCTGGTGTTCCGGCGCAAGATGCCCACCGCGTAAAACCGAAAGAAGCCCTGACCTTGGAGGACTGACTGCCATGGCATCGCATCCCGAACAGCACCCGGACACCACCGTAAGCCCCCAGCGCACCAGCGCCGCACGCCAGCCCGTCACGCCCGAACTGCGCCAATGGATCATCGACCAGGCCGGCGCCGGCATTGCCGCGCCCGCGCTGATCGAGGCCATGTGCAGCGCGGGCTGGAATGAAGACGTTGCCGTGCGCGCGCTAGAAGATATGCTGCGCACGCCCCTGGACGGCGTGGCGCAGCAGCAGGGTCAGCCGGCCGCCGTGCCGGTGCCCGAGCCTCAGCTCCATGAATCCCCTGCCCTGGTGGATTGCGGCGACCGCACCGTGAACCTGCTGCTGACCATGGCCCAGCCGCGCATCGTGGTGCTTGGCAACCTGCTCTCGCCCGAGGAATGCGATGCCCTGATCGCCGCGGCCGCCCCGCGCATGGCGCGCTCGCTGACGGTGGCCACGCAGACGGGCGGCGAGGAAATCAACGACGACCGCACCAGCGACGGCATGTTCTTCCAGCGCGGCGAGAGCCCGCTGATCCAGCGCATCGAAGAGCGCATGGCCCGCCTGCTGAACTGGCCCATCGAAAACGGCGAAGGCCTGCAGGTGCTGCACTACCGCCCCGGGGCCGAATACAAGCCGCATTACGACTATTTCGACCCCGCCGAGCCCGGCACCCCCACCATCGTGCGCCGCGGCGGGCAGCGCGTGGGCACGCTGCTCATCTACCTGAACACACCCGAAAAAGGCGGCGGCACCGTCTTTCCGCAGGCGCAGCTTGAAGTGGCGCCGCAGCGCGGCAACGCCGTGTTCTTCAGCTACGCGCGCCCCGAGCCCTCCACCCGCACGCTGCATGGCGGCGCGCCGGTGATCGCGGGCGACAAATGGATAGCCACCAAATGGCTGCGGCAACGGGAATACAAGTAAAAACAGGCTCCAGCGCTTATCCATCAAGCGCAAGCAGCTATCAATTTAATTGCAAAGGACAGACATGACCACGCCGGAACAATCGCAGCTGGGCAAGGCATCGGCGTATATCGACCAGTACGATGCCTCGCTGCTGTTTCCCATCCCGCGCCAGGCCAAGCGCGCCGAGATCGGCATCGCGGGCGCAGCACCCTTCTTCGGCGCCGACCTGTGGACGGCGTTCGAGCTGTCCTGGCTGAACTTGCGCGGCAAGCCGCAGGTGGCGCTGGCGCATATCACCGTGCCCTGCGAGACGCCCAACATCGTCGAGAGCAAGTCGTTCAAGCTCTACCTCAACAGCTTCAACAACACCCGCTTTGCCGACGCCGCCGAAGTGCAGGCGCGCATCCGCACCGACATCAGCGAAGCCGTGTGGCGCGGTGCCGACCGCGCCGCCACCGTGGGTGTGAAGCTCATCAGCCCCGAACTGTTCGACCGCGAGCCCGTGCACGAGCTGGACGGCCTGAGCCTGGACCGGCTGGATGTGGAATGCTCGCGCTACCAGCCCGCGCCCGATTTGCTGACCGCCGCATTCAGCGAGACCCCGGTGACCGAGGTGCTGACCAGCAAGCTGCTCAAGAGCAATTGCCTGGTGACGGGCCAGCCCGACTGGGGCAGCGTGCAGATTGCCTACAGCGGCCCGCAGATCGACCAGGAAGGCTTGCTGCAATACATCGTGAGTTTTCGCAACCACCACGAATTCCATGAGCAATGCGTGGAGCGCATCTTCATGGACCTGTGGACGCGCTGCAAGCCCATCAAGCTCACGGTGTACGCGCGCTACACGCGGCGCGGCGGCCTGGACATCAACCCGCTGCGCACCAGCCACCCGCAGCAGTTGCCGGTCAGCATACGCACGGCGCGGCAGTAAGAACATGTTCACGGTCTCGCAGCGCCCGGCATGCCG
>WOZN01000031.1:0-3297 GCA_011620245.1 Acidovorax sp. | reverse complement strand
ATGCCGTGCTGGCACGGCATCACCGCAGGCGAAACACCTCGACCGAGCGCGACAGGGACACCGCGTTGTCCTTGAGTGCCTCGGCCGAAGCAGCGGTTTCCTCGACCAGCGCCGCGTTCTGCTGCGTCACGGTTTCCAGTTGCGTGACGGCCTCGTTCACCTGGCCGATGCCGATCGACTGTTCTGCGGTGGCATGGCTGATCTGGCGCACCAGCTCGCTCACGCGGGACACTGACGACACCACATCGGCAATCGTCTGACCCGCTTGGTCCATCTGGCGCGAGCCATCGGCCACCTGGGACACCGAGGCGCCGATCAGCGCCCGGATCTCCTTGGCCGCCCCCGCGCTGCGCTGCGCCAGGGTGCGCACCTCGCCGGCCACCACGGCAAAACCCCGGCCCTGCTCGCCGGCGTGGGCCGCTTCCACGGCAGCGTTGAGGGCCAGCAGATTGGTCTGAAAGGCAATGCCCTCGATCACCGCGACAATTTCACCCATCTTGCGCGACGACTGCTCGATGGCGTGCATGGCCTGCCCTACCCGCTGCACGGCCGCGCCCCCAGCCCGCGCCACCTCGGCGCTTCGGGTGCTGTCCTTGGCCACTGCACTGGATCCGTCGGCGGTCTGCAGCACGGTGCTGGACAGCTCTTCCATCGCGGCGGCGGTTTCCTGCAGATTGGCGGCCTGCGCCTCCGTGCGCTGGTAAAGATCGTTCCCGCCCTGGGCGATTGCCTCGGCCGACCGCAGAAAGCCTGCAATCTCGGTGCGCACATCGCCCACCACGGCACGCAGGTTGACCTGGATCTGTTTTAGACCGCGCACCAGGGGTGCCAGCGACGGCGCGCATTGCCCGCTGTCCAGGGTGGTGGCCAGGTTGCAGCCGGCAATGTCGCCGGCAAACCGCTCAACCGTGCGCATGCTGCCCACGATGCGGCCATGGAACCACGCCAGCACGCCGCCGGCGCCCGCCAGCAGCAGCGCCAGCTGGGCACCCCAGGCCAGGGTGCCCTGCCAGCCCAGCCAGCGCGGCAGCATGCCCGCCAGCACCACGCCCAGCAGCATCAGCGCCAGGGTCTGCGTGGCCGACATCTGCTGCAACCGCTGCAGCGCACCGCGCATTCCGGGGTAAACCACCTGGCCGTGGTGCAAGCGGATGGTCTCGCGCTGCGCCGCAAGGTCACTGCGCAGTTGGGCATACAGGGCTTCGGCCTGCTGCACCTCGGCGCGGCCCGGCTTGGTGCGCACCGACAGGTAGCCGCGCGGCTTGCCGTTTTCCATGATGGGCGTGACATTGGCGCGCACCCAGTAGAAACCGCCATCCTTGCGGCGGTTCTTCACCAGCCCGGTCCAGGTGTGGCCGCGCCCGATGGTGGACCACATGTCCTTGAACGCCTGGGCGGGCATGTCGGGGTGGCGGATCAGGTTGTGCGGCTGGCCTATCAGTTCGTCGTGGCTGAAGCCGCTGGCATCGATGAAGGCAGGGTTGCAGTGCACGATGACGCCCTTGGTGTCGGTGGACGACACCAGCATGCTTTCGTCCGGAAAATCATATTCGTGCTGGGTTACCGGCAAATTCACACGCATACGCTGGGGTCCTTGTGCTGTCCTGGCCAGAAATGGGCAGGAAAACTTTTGATTCTAATCGCCTTGTCACAAATCAATACAAATACCCGCCCCGGCGCAGCGTCAAAACAGCGGCGCGGTGTACGGGTCCGGGTGGCGTGCCTGGCGGGTGGCTGCGGAAACTGGCTCGTCCCCCGAAAGCAAATGCCCGGACAGGCGCACCAGCGCCCCCACCCGCACGCCCAGCAGCCGCAGGCGCCGCTCCAGCGGCACGCGCTTGAGGCACAGCCCTGCCGTGTGGCGGATGGTGGCCGCGTCCTGCGTGGGTGCGGGCAAGCTATGGTCGCGCGTGGCGGTTTTGAAGTCGTCATAGCGCAGCTTGATGCCTATGGTTTTGCCCGCATAGCCCTTGCGCTGCAGGTCTTCGGCCACACGCTGGCACAGGTCGGTGAAGATGCGCGAAAGCTCGGCCTTGTCGCGCACGGCGTGCAGATCGCGCTCGAACGTGGTTTCGCGGCTCATGCTGACGGGCTCGCTCTCGGTCACCACGGGGCTGTCGTCCCGGCCCCAGGCCGCACGGTGCATCCAGGCCCCGGTCGATTTGCCGAAATGCCCCATCAGCCACTGCGGGTCTTGCGCGGCCAGCTCGCCAATGGTCTGGATGCCCAAGGACGCGAGCTTCTCGCCGGCCTTGGGGCCGATGCCGTTGATCTTGCGCACGTTGAGCGGCCAGATCCTGTCCTGCAGATCTTCTTCGTAAACGATGGAGATGCCATTGGGCTTGTTGAACTCGCTGGCCATCTTGGCCAGCAGCCGGTTGGGCGCCACGCCGATCGAGCAGGTCAGGCCCGTGGCGTCGAAGATGCTTTTCTGGATGAGCCGCGCCAGCACGCGCCCGCCTTCGCGCTGGCCGCCGGGCACGCCGGTGAAGTCGATGTACACCTCGTCCACGCCCCGGTCCTGCATCACGGGCGCAATCTCGCTGATGGTGCGCTTGAACAGGCGCGAGTATTTGCGCACCTCGTCAAAATCCACCGGCAGCACGATGGCCTGCGGGCACAGCCGGGCCGCCTTCATCATGCCCATGGCCGAACCCACGCCAAACTGCCGCGCTGCATAGGTGGCGGTGGTGATGACGCCCCGGCCCACATAGTCTTTCAACCGGGGGAAATCGGCCACGGAAATAAAGCGCGGATCGCGCAGGCCTGAACCATCGGGCTGCTGCAGCAAGGCATCGTCCGCTTTGCGCCGCCCACCGCCAATCACCACGGGCAGACCCTGGAGCTGCGGATAGCGCAGCAACTCGACGGACGCAAAGAACGCATCCATGTCCAGGTGCGCAATGCGGCGCAGCGGTGCGGGGCGATCAGCGGGAGGTACTGAAAAAGTGGCAGCAGTATCGGTCACAGCCGCTATTTTGCGCGGCGCCGGCACGCTGCATCACATCGCCTTTTCCGGCCCTGATTGCAAACTGGATCAGGCCAGCGGATAACTGCCCGGCAGCAGGATGCTGCGGTCCACCGTGTCGATATGGGTGTGGCCGCAGAAGGCCATGGTGATGTCCAGCTCTTTCTGGATGATCTCGAGCGCCCGGGTCACGCCCGCCTCGCCATGGGCGCCCAGGCCATACAGAAAACTGCGGCCGATCAGCGTGCCGCGCGCGCCCAGGGCGCGGGCCTTGAGCACGTCCTGGCCGCTGCGGATGCCGCCGTCCATCCACACTTCGATGCCACCAG
>WOZN01000168.1 GCA_011620245.1 Acidovorax sp. | reverse complement strand
CGGCTGGCGAAGGAGCGGGCTTCGCCGGGGGCATTCTTTCGGCGGGCGTGGACGGCATCAAGGTGGGCGAGGCCGTGGCACGCAGCGTGCTGGACGCCTCGGCCTGACGACGGCCTGGCGAGGGACGCTGGCAAAACTCGCCCGCCCTGCCCTGTAGACCCTGTAGAAAACCGCCGCAGGGCGCGAACCCTGCGGCGGTCTGTGCACGCCGGAGCCCGAAGGCCCGGCCCCTGATCAGCCCTGCTGCGCGTTCTGCAGCGCGGCAATGCGCTCTTCAATCGGCGGGTGGGTGCTGAACAGTTTGCCAATGCCACCGGCAATGCCCATGGTGGCCATGCTCTTGGGCAACTCGGCGGGGTGCATGCCACCCAGGCGGGCCAGGGCGTTGATCATGGGCTGGCGGCGGCCCATGAGCTGGGCGGAACCTGCATCGGCGCGGAACTCGCGCTGGCGCGAAAACCAGGCCACGATGATGGCCGCCACAAAACCCAGCGCGATGTCGAGCACCACGGTGGTGACCATGTAGCCGATGCCAGGGCCCGAGCGGTTTTCGTCGTTCCTGTGCAGGAAGCTGTCCACCGCGTAGCCGATCACGCGCGACAGGAACACCACAAAGGTGTTCATCACGCCCTGGATCAGTGTCATGGTGACCATGTCGCCATTGGCAATGTGCGCCACCTCGTGGCCGACCACGGCCTCCACTTCCTCGCGCGTCATGCCTTGCAGCAGGCCCGTGGACACCGCCACCAGCGCCGAATTCTTGAACGCACCCGTGGCAAAGGCGTTGGGATCGCCCTCGAAGATGCCGACCTCGGGCATGCCGATGCCGGCCTTGTCAGCGAGCTTGCGCACGGTCTCGACGATCCAGGCCTCATCGGCGCTGCCCGGCTGTTCGATGATCTGCACGCCCAAGCTCCACTTGGCCATGGGCTTGCTGATCAGCAGCGAAATGATGGCGCCACCAAACCCCATGACAAAGGCAAAGCCCAGCAATGCGCCCAGATTCAGGCCGTTGGCCGTGAGGTAGCGATTGACGCCCAGCAGACTGGCAACAATGCCCAGCACGACCACGACGGCCAAGTTGGTCATCACAAACAAAAGAATCCGCTTCATGGGTTGATTTCTCCGTGGGGTAAACAGCAACGCGTGTTTGATGGCTCAGATGGGGGCCGGGGGCTGCGCTTCAAGCGCCTGCCCGCCGCGCTGCGTGCAGGTCCCTGTGACGCCCCATGGCCTCGATTTCATCGCGCTATGGTAGGTGCAAACCCGCCCGCTGGCCTTATCACACAAGCCTTGATGGGGATTAGGAAACCGGGGTCACGGTGCCACGCGCGGCGGCCGGAACACCTGTGCATCGGCGTAGAAGCCCGGCGCTTCGTTGGCAGGCCACCAGCCGGGTACACCGAGCACCGGCAGCGGCGCAAAGGGTTTGGCAGACCAGGGCCCAGGCTGCAGGGCCTGCGCCAGCCAGACATCCAAATTCGCTATCGAATACATAGCTGCCGGCGCTTGATACACGTGCGCTACCATGGGTTTTCGGGGTGATGCCAGTTTTTCGAGCAGCGCATGCCCAAACAGCACCAGCCGGGCCTCGCGCCACAAGGGGCGCAGGTCGGCAAAAAGCCCCTGCCAGTCGCGCGCCTGCAGCGCCGCCCAGAGCGCAGGCGGTGCGCTGAGCAGGGCGCCGTTTTCATCGAACACCGTGAGCGCATCACGCAGCGGCCCGCGCACGACCTGCACGCCGTCGGCAGCGATGGCCTGGGCCTGCAACTGGTTCATGCGGCGCTTGGTTTGCGGAAACTGCAGCCAGACGAGGCCGTTGAAGAAGTCATGCAGATTGTCGCGCGTGGGCACGCGGCCGGTGTCGAAGATGAACTGCTCGTAGGCGGTGCCAGCGGGCAGGCCGGTTTGGGGGACAAAGCGAATGGGCGCCCCGACCGCATTCGGCGCTGCCTGCAGCGCGCTGTGCACCGCGTTGCCCTGCAGAACCTGCTGCGCCACTGGTTCACCAGTGGCCCGCCAGGGTGCCAGCCAGGCGGCGCGCCAGTCAATGCGCTCTACACCAGCCGCCACGGCAGGGCTTCACCCGCGCGCAGGGGCTTGAGTTCGGCTTCGCCAAACGCAAAGCTGTCGGGCGGCGTCCACGATTCGCGGCGCAGGGTGATGGTGCCGGTATTGCGCGGCAGGTTGTAGAAGTCGGGGCCGTGAAAGCTCGCAAAACCTTCCAACTGGTCGAGCGCGCCCGCGTTGTCAAACGCCTCGGCATACATCTCGATGGCGGCGTGCGCGGTGTAGCAACCGGCGCAGCCCGTGGCGTGCTCCTTGAGGTGCGCGGGGTGCGGCGCGCTGTCGGTGCCCAGGAAGAACCTGGCGTTGCCGCTGGTGGCGGCCTGCACCAGGGCCACGCGGTGTCTTTCGCGCTTGAGCACGGGCAGGCAGTAGTAGTGCGGGCGGATGCCACCGGTAAAGATGGCGTTGCGGTTGTACAGCAGGTGGTGCGCGGTGATGGTGGCGGCGGTGAACCGGCCGGCCTCGCGCACGTAGTCGGCGGCATCCTGGGTGGTGATGTGCTCGAAGACGATTTTCAGCTCGGGAAAATCGCGGCGCAGCGGTATGAGCTGCTGCTCGATGAACACGGCCTCGCGGTCGAACAGGTCGATGTCGCTGCTGGTCACTTCGCCATGCACCAGCAGCAGCAGGCCGGCCTTCTGCATGGCTTCGAGCGTGGGGTAGGTCTTGCGCAGGTCGGTCACGCCCGCGTCGCTGTTGGTGGTGGCACCGGCCGGGTAGAGCTTGGCGGCGACCACGCCCGCCGCCTTGGCCCGCGCAATTTCTTCGGGTGGCAGGTTGTCGGTGAGGTAGAGCGTCATCAAGGGCTCGAACTGCACGCCGGCAGGCACGGCGGCCAGGATGCGCTGCTTGTAATCACAAGCCTGCGCGGCCGTGGTCACGGGCGGGCGCAGGTTGGGCATGATGATCGCGCGGCCGAACTGGGCGGCGGTATGCGGCACAACAGTGTGCAGTGGCTCGCCGTCGCGCACATGCAGGTGCCAGTCGTCGGGGCGGGTGATGGTGAGGGTGTC
>WOZN01000354.1 GCA_011620245.1 Acidovorax sp. | reverse complement strand
TTGAACCTGAAAGCCGCAGTTGAGCCAGCCGGAAAACTGAAGAAACCCCCTATCCATCCTGCCGTTAACCTTGGGAGATAACGATGAGCCTCAAAGACCAGATCACCGAAGACATGAAAACCGCCATGCGCGCCAAAGACAGCGAGCGCCTGGGCGCCATCCGCCTGCTGCAGGCCGCGATAAAGCAAAAAGAGGTGGACGAGCGCATCGTGCTGGACGATGCCGCCATCGTCGCCATCGTGGACAAGCTCATCAAGCAGCGCAAGGACAGCATCACCGCGTTTGAAGGCGCGGGCCGCCAGGACCTGGCCGACAAGGAAAAATCTGAAATCGCCGTGCTGCAGGCCTATCTGCCCGAGCGCATGTCGGCCGAAGAAACCCTGGCCGCCGTGAAGGCCATCGTGGCCGAACTGGGCGCCACCGGCCCCGGCGACATGGGCAAGGTCATGGGCGTGGTCAAGACCCGCCTGGCAGGCAAGGCCGACATGGGCCAGGTCTCGGCCGCCGTGAAGGCTGCGCTGGCGGGCTGATCTGGCCCACGGCCTCCCAGGCCGGGCGCCCGCCAGATCGCACACAATCAGCCCATGACAGACCTCTTCGCAGCCTCGCAGCTGAGCAAACGCTATGGCAACACCACGGTGGTCAACGATCTGTCTTTTGCCATTGCCCCCGGCGAATGCCTGGGCGTGATTGGCCCCAATGGCGCCGGCAAGACCACCACCATCCGCATATGCCTGGGCCACACCGCCCCCGATAGCGGCAGCGTGCAGTTCTTCCCCGGCGTGGGCGCAGCCCCGCTGCATATGCCCCGCGACACCCTGGCCATCAAGGCCCAGCTGGGCGTGGTCACGCAGCTCGACACGCTCGACCCTGATTTCACCTGCGCCGAGAACCTGCGCGTGTATGGCCGCTACTTCGGGCTCAAGGGTGCGGTGATGGACGAGCGCGTGCCCCGCCTGCTCGAATTTGCGGCGCTTGGGCACAAGGCCAACGCAAAACCCGGCGAACTGTCGGGCGGCATGAAACGGCGCCTGTCGCTGGCCCGCGCGCTGGTCAACGACCCGCGCCTGCTGCTGCTGGACGAGCCCACCACAGGCCTCGACCCGCAGGCCCGCCACCTGATTTGGGAGCGCCTGCAACTGCTGCTGCAGCAGGGCAAATCCATCTTGCTCACCACGCATTTCATGGACGAGGCCGAGCGCCTGTGTTCGCGCCTGCTGGTGCTGGACCATGGCAGGAAGATTGCCGAAGGCCGCCCGCGCGAGTTGATCGCCCAGCACCTGGAGCCCGACGTGGTGGAGGTATATGGCGTGGGCGCCATCGCCCTGGCCCATGACGCCGCCCTGCGCGCGCTGGCCGCCCGCGTGGAAGTCAGCGGCGAGACCGTTTTCTTCTACACCCAGAACGCCCACTCCCTGCTGCAGGCATTGGAGCAGCACGGGCATCTGCGCACGTTGCACCGACCGGCCAACCTGGAGGACCTGTTCCTCAAGCTGACGGGGCGGCAGATTCGCGAGGATGGTTGAAAGCTACTAAAATAATAGCTGCTAGCGCTTTACCTATAAGCGCTAGCAGCCTTTTTTATACTCAAACCTGGCGTGGCCGCACCTTGCTGGCCGCCAGCTTGGCATTGGCGCGCGCGGTTTCCACATCGCCCGCACGCGCCAGCGCCACGCCCATGCGGCGCCTGGCAAAGCTCTCGGGCTTGCCGAACAGGCGCAGGTCGGTATCGGGCACGCGCAGGGCGTCATCGACACCGTCGAAGACGATGCCCCGGGCATCCACGCCGCCGTAGATCACCGCGCTGGCGCCGGGGTTGCGCAGGCGGGTGTCCACGGGCAGGCCCAGGATGGCGCGCGCGTGCAGCTCGAACTCGCTCTGGTGCTGAGTGCACAGCGTGACCAGGCCGGTGTCATGCGGGCGCGGGCTCACTTCGCTGAACCAGACCTGCTCGCCCTTGACGAACAGTTCCACGCCAAACAAACCCTGGCCACCGAGGTTGTCCGTCACGGCCTTGGCGATCTGGCGCGATTTTTCGAGCGCCGCCGGGTGCATGGGGTGGGGCTGCCAGCTTTCCACGTAGTCGCCGTTCACCTGCACATGGCCAATGGGGTCGCAGAAACTGGTGACGATCTGGCCGTCCGCGCCCACCGAACGCACCGTGAGCTGGGTGATCTCGTAATCAAAGTCGATGAAGCCCTCGACGATCACGCGGCCATGGCTGACGCGGCCACCGGCCATGGCGTAGTCCCAGGCCTTTTTCACATCGTCCGGCCCGTCGATCTTGCTCTGGCCCTTGCCCGAGCTGCTCATCACGGGCTTGACGATGCAGGGGTAGCCAATCCCTGCGTCGATGGCGGCCTGCAGTTCTTCGAGCGAATTGCAGAACTTATAGGGGCTGGTAGGCAGACCCAGCGTTTGAGCGGCCAGCACGCGGATGCCTTCGCGGTCCATGGTCAAGCGCGCGGCGCGGGCCGTGGGGATGACGCGCACGGTGCCAGCGGCCTCCAGCTCTTCGAGCATAGGGGTGGCAATGGCCTCGATCTCGGGCACCACCAGATGGGGCCGCTCGGCCTCGATCAGGGCCTTGAGCTGGGCCGGGTCGCTCATGGTGATGGTGCGCGCATGGTGCGCCACCTGCTGGCCGGGGGCGTTGTCGTAGCGGTCCACGGCGATGGTCTCCACGCCCAGTCGCTGCAAGGCAATCAGCAATTCCTTGCCCAGCTCGCCCGCGCCCAGCAGCATGACTTTGGTGGCATGGGGGGACAGGGGGGTTCCGAGGGTGGTCATGGTGGGTATGCTTTCGAGAAAGGTGGAAAAGTCAGTGTGTAGGCAGAACGCAGGCGACTTTAATGCACCCGGGCGCAGAACTTGCAGTCGCCCTGGGCATGCCCCCACCGCCCCCGTCCTCCCTCTCCAGCGCGGCCCGGTCGCACAGCCCCACCGACTGGCACGCGCAAGAGTTGCTGCTGATGCGCGAGGTGATGCGCCTCATCGGCCGCAGCCTGGCGCCCGGCCTGGTGCTGCGCGAGATGTTGCACCTGATGAGCGAGTTGCTGGGCCTGAACCGGGGGCGCATCGTGCTGGTGGATGAAGCCCCCGCCAAGGCCGGCGCGCTGCGCAGCGCCTCCATCCAGCAGGCCTACGGACTCACCCAGGCCGAAGTGGCGCGCGGCCGCTATGCCTGGGGCGAGGGCATCACGGGCCGCGTGCTGGCCACCGGGCAGCCCGCCATCGTGCAGGACATCGATGCCGAGCCCTTGTTCCTGGCCCGCGCGGTGGTCCGCAGCCAGCTGCCGCCCGAGACGGTGGCCTTCATCGCGCTACCCATCGAAGTCAACAACGCGCCCATCGGCGTGCTAGCCTGTCACCGCATCCGCAGCCGGCAGCGCCACCTGAACGACGACCTGGCCGTGCTGCGCGTGCTGGCCACGCTGGTGGGGCAACTCTTGCAGCTCGAAGCACTGGTGGCCGAGCAGACGCGACAACTGGAGGCGCGCAACGCCGTGCTGGCCAACGCGCTCAACACCAAAAGCGCGCGCTACGGGCTCATTGGCAGCTCGCCCGCGCTGCTGCAGGCGCTAAGCGAACTGGAGCGCGTGTCACAAACCCAGGCCACCGTGCTGCTGCTGGGCCAGTCAGGCACAGGCAAGGAGCTGTTTGCGCGCGCGGTGCACCTGGCCAGCGGGCGGCGCGACCGGCCCTTCATCAAGGTCAACTGCTCGGCCATTCCGGACGCGCTTTTCGAGTCCGAACTGTTCGGCTACGAAAAAGGCGCCTTCACGGGCGCCAGCACTGCGCGCGCGGGCTGGTTCGAGCAGGCCGACAGCGGCACCATCTTTCTGGACGAGATCGGCGAGCTGCCGCTGGCCATGCAGTCCAAACTGCTACGCACGCTGCAGGAGGGCACGCTGGTGCGTCTGGGCGGGCAGCGCGAGGTCAAGGTCAATGTGCGCCTGGTCGCAGCCACCAACCGCGACCTGGCGCAGGAGGTGGAGGTTGGCCACTTTCGGCAAGACCTGTACTACCGTCTCAACGTGATCCCCATCCGCCTGCCTTCGCTGGCCGAGCGGCGTGAAGACATCCGTGCGCTGGCGCTGCACTTTGTGAGCCGCGCCAACCAGGCGCACCAGCGCAACGTGAACCTGTCGCCCGACGCGCTGGCCCGGCTGGAAGAACACCCCTGGCCCGGCAACATCCGCGAGCTGGGCAATCTGATCGAGCGCCTGGTGCTGCTGGCCAATGGCACGCTGGTGACGCGTGGTGAGCTGGACCGGTTTCTGCCCGCTGCGTCTGCGCATTTGCCTCCCGCACCGCCGAACGATGCGGCGGCTCACCCCAACGCCAGCCCGGCGCCGCTGGTGCGCGACTACCACCCAGCCCAATCCCACAGCGTCCAAGTGCTGCAGGCCGCGCTGGCCAAACACCACGGCAACCAGTCGCGCGCGGCGCAAAGCCTGGGGTTGACGCTTCGGCAGTTCAGCTATCGGCTGCGTAAAGCCGGAATCAAATAGAGCCCCTCTGTGGCGCTTCGCGCCTTCCCCAGGGGGACGATGCCCTCGCTGCGGATCTGCCCTTGCTCGGCGTCCCACGCTTTTGCCGCGCCAGTTTCAACGGCTGCGGCAGGGCCGAAGAACCATGAGAGAACCGCTGGAAAGCTCAACAAACATTGTGTCAACAATTTGTAGACACAGTGTGAAGCGCTGTCCTGCCCATCCCAGCCAGAGACGGAATATCGCGCGCCATTTACTATTAAATTCATAGCTGCAAGCACATATTCAAAAAGAGCCTCCAGTCCATTAGATTCAAATTTCCCTATCACAAACCGCTCTGGCACACCTATTGCGACAAGGAAGGCAGGCATCCCGCCCTCCACCGCATCGAAAGGTTTCCCATGAGCACCGATTCCGACGCCGTCCTTATCTCGCCCACCCAGTTGCAGGCCCTGCAAGCCGCAGAGCCTGTGGTGCTGATCGACACCCGCGACGCTGACACCTATGCGCTGGGGCACATCCCCGGCGCGGTGAACCTGCGCGAGACCTTCACGTACCTGGCCACCTCCACGCCCCAGGGGCTACAGGAACTCAAGGACACCTTTGCCGCTCACCTGGGCGCGATTGGCCTGTCGGGCGCCGAGACGGCGGTGTTCTATGAAGACGCGCTGAACAGCGGCTACGGCCAATCGTGCCGGGGCTACTACCTGTTGACTTGGCTTGGCTACCCCAAGGTCAAGGTGCTCAATGGCGGCTACTCGGCCTGGAAGGCGGCTGAGTTGCCCGTCACTACCGAGGCCGTAGTGCCCACACCGGCCATCTTCCCCACCCAACTGGTCACCACCGACGCGATGGTGACCAAAGAGGACGTGATCGAGGCCCTGGGCACCGACACCGTGCTGCTGGACGTACGGGATGTGGACGAGTGGATTGGCGACAGCTCCAGCCCCTACGGCAAGGACTTCGCGCCCCGCAAGGGCCGCCTACCCGGCGCCAAATGGGTGGAGTGGTACCGCTTCATGAAGCCGTCGGCCCAGGGTCCGGTCTTCAAGTCGCCCGACGAAGTGCGCGCCGAATGCGCCACCGCAGGCATCAGCCCCAGCGACACGGTGTACCTGTACTGCTTCAAGGGCGCGCGCGCGTCCAACACCTTCCTCGCCCTCAGGCAGGCGGGCTTTGCCGATGTGCGCATGTATTTCGGCTCGTGGAACGAATGGTCGCGCGACGACAAGTTGCCCATTGAAAGCGGCCTGCCGCTGGTTAAGTTCCCCAAGAAGCCCGCCCTGGCGCTGGCGGCCTGAGCCCCAGTGCATCTCTGCAGCGGGCGTGGCCCTCTTCAGACCCCTCCTCCCTTTCTCAGCTCAACCCATTTATCACCAAGGAAAACCATGTCCACCGATCTGCTGGAACCCTCTGCCCCCGTCACCACCATCACCACGTACCTGCGCCCCATCGACCGCGAGGGGCTGATGACCTTTGCCGACAAGGGCCGCAGCAACCCCGCCAGCCGGGGCACCAACAAGGTTCACACGGTGATGGAGGGCCAGTACCGCTCGCTGAGCTATGTGGGAAATCACGCCCCCGTGGTGGTGGACGAGCCGCTGCACCTCTTCGGCCAGGACACGGCGCCCGCGCCCGGCGAAATCGTGCTGTCGGGCCTGGGCGGCTGCCTGGCTGTGGGCATCACGGCCGTGGCCACCTGGAAGCAGGTCAAGCTCAGCAAGATCGAGATCTTCATGGAAGGCGACATCGGCAACCCGGCCGCCTGGGGTGCGGGTGGCGCGCTGCAGAAGCTGCCCGCCGAAATGGGCTTTCAGGCGATCCGCGTGAAGGTGCTGGTGGAGGGCGATGCGCCGCGCGAGGTGCTCAATGAGATCGTGCAGCACGCCAACTTCTACTCGCCGGTGGCCAACACCATGCGCAACCCCATCCCCTTCGAAATCAGCCTCGCGGACTAAGAGCCCACCGCCATCGAGTCCGCCCCGCGCATCCAAGGAGCCCCATGAACCCCGCCGACCTCCCACCCCAACTCCACCTAAAAGGCGCCCTGCGCGGCGATGCGCTGCTGGCCGCCGTGCGCACCATTGCCCAGGGCCCGCTGGCCGCGCAGGTGGAGGCGATTGACCGCACCGGCTACTACCCCTGCGCCGAGCTGCAGCAGCTGGCCGCAGTGGGCGCGATGAGCGCGCACTTGGACAGCACCGCCGGCCCGGCCGACTATGGCTTGGCCATCCGCGCAATGGCCGAGGCCTCGCGCGTGTGCGGCGCCACCGGCTTCATGATGTGGTGCCAGGCGGTATGTGGACTGTACCTGCAGCAGTCCGGCAACCCAGCGCTAATGGGCGATGTGCTGCAGCGCCACGCCAGCGGCACGGGCATGGGCGGCACGGCGCTATCCAACCCCATGAAGAGCTACGCGCAGATCGAAAGCCTGCTGCTCAAGGCCACGCCGGTGGATGGCGGCTACCTCGTCAACGGCACCCTGCCCTGGGTGAGCAACCTGGGGCCCGACCACTACTGCGGCGCGATTGCGGCCGTGGTGGAGGCAAATGCCAGCAACAACAACCGCGAGGTGATGTTCCTGCTACGCTGCGGTGTCCCTGGCGTAGAGATGCGCGAATGCCCCAGTTTCTCGGCCATGGAGGGCACGGGCACCTATGCGCTGCGGCTCAAGGACCATTTCATCAGCACGGCCGAGATCATGGCCGACCCCACACGCCCCTTCATCGCACGCATCCGCGCTGCGTTTGTGATGCTGCAATGTGGCATGGCCGTGGGCATCACGCAGGGCGCCATCGACTCGATGTGGGCGGTGGAGGCGCAGTTGGGCCACGTGAATCAGTTCCTTGAAGACCGGCCGGATGCCTTACAGGCCGAACTGGATGTGCTGACCGCACGCGTCATGCAACTGGCCCAGACCCCGTTCGATACGGGCACCGAATTTTTCATTGACGTGCTGGACGCCCGCGCCCACGGCGCCGAGCTGTGCCTGCGCGCCGCCCAGTCGGCCCTGATGCACCAGGGCGCACGCGGCTACCTCATGAGTTCGGAGGTTCAGCGGCGCGTGCGCGAGTCGCACTTTGTGGCCATCGTCACGCCTGCCATCAAGCATCTGCGCAAAGAGATCGCCCGGCTCAGCGCCGAGGAGATGCCTGCATGACCCTCGCCGCCCCCACGCCTCTGGCTGCTTCCGACTTTACATTGAGCGCGGCTTCGCAGGCGCTGTGCAATGCGTTCACCAATGGGGCCGATATGGCCGACGGGGCTGCCCTGGCACCCTGGGAAAGCTACATCTGCAATGCCTGCGGCTATATCTACAATGAGGCCGATGGCGACCCCGATGGCGGCCTGCCACCCGGCACGCGGCTGGTCGACATTCCTGATGACTGGGCCTGCCCCTTGTGTGGGGTGACCAAGGCCGATTTTTCGCTTTATCAAGCCCCCACAGTGGAAGCACTCAAGGCGCAAGCCGGCACGACCGCGCCCTCCATCCGGCCACGCAGCGAGCCGGGTGTGGTCATCGTCGGCGCAGGCCGCGCAGGCTGGCAACTGGCCGAGACCCTGCGTCAGCACAGCGCCACGCTGCCCATCACCCTGGTCACCGCGTGCGCAGGCGACCGGTACGACAAGCCCTTGCTGTCGGTGGCCATGGCGCGGCAGCTGGACCCGCAGGCGCTGGTGTCCGAAACCGGCCGCGATGCCGCCCAGCGCCTGGGCGTCACTCTGCTGGCCCACACCCACGCCGTGCGCATCTGCGCCGACACGCGCCGGCTGCGCACCACCCGGGGCACGCTGCGCTACGGCCACTTGGTGCTGGCCCATGGTGCACAGGCCGCCCTACCCCCCGGCCTCTCGCCCCACATGTGCTGGCGCATCAACCACCTGGACGCCTACCAGCGCCTGTGGCAACAGTTGGGCGGCCAGCCCAGGGACGTGCTCATTATCGGCGCGGGCCTGGTGGGCAGCGAGCTGGCCAACGACCTAGCGCTGGGCGGCCACCGCATCACGCTGCTGGACACCGCCGCAGAGCCGCTGGCGCGCTGGCAGGACCAGCAGGCGGGGTCGCAGTTACTGGATGCCTGGAAAGATCTGTCCATCCGCTTCGAGGGCGGCCTGCAGGTGCAGCAGGTGGAGCGCGTGGGGTCGTGCTACCGCGTCACCACCAGCAGCGGGCAACATTTTGCGGCCGACGAAGTGGTGGTGGCCACAGGCCTGCTGCCCCCCAACCGCTTGGCGCAGAGTGCAGGACTCAATTGGGCCAATGGCATTGCTGTGGACCCAAGCACGCTGCAGACCAGCGTGCCCGGCATCCATGCACTGGGCGACTGCATCAGCATCGACGGGCAATGCAGCCGCTTCATCGAACCGATTGCCCGGCAGGCGCGCACCCTGGCCGCTGCAGTGCTGGGCCAGGGCGCCAGCCCCTATGAGCACCGCTCTGCCGTGGTGCGGGTGAAGACCACCACCCGTCCGCTGACACTGCATTGACCAAAGAGATTCAGCTCCACCCCTTTCAAGGTGTTTGGGAAAACACCCGCATCCTGCCGTCTTTGGGCATCAACTGGCCAGAATTGGCAGATGGTCGCATAAAAATAAGCAGATCGATGATGCATTTACGTGCAGTTGGCGGCTGATGAGGCTCAGATGAAGGCCCAAATGCAAAGACCTTAAAAGGGGTGGGATTCAGCTTCCAAAGGCGGACTGCGAAAAAACTTGCACCCGGCTGAATCCAATTAGCGTTTTGGTGAGTAATCACAGCGGCAGCGCAAGTTGCTGCTGCCTTTTCAACCCACCGACACAGTGAACACCACACCGTCCACCCTCCACTTCCTGATCCCCCTGACCGGTGCAGTTGCTGCCGCCGTATTGCTGACCGCCTGCGGCTCGATGATGTCGTCGCCCGCCCAGCCCATGTTCTCTCAGGACAGCCCGCCCGACGCCATCAAGGTGCCTGCAGGCAACAAGGTTGCCATGGAGACCGTGGGCGTGGGCGAGATCACCTACGAATGCCGCAACAAGGCCAACATGCCCGACCAGACCGAACGGGTGTTCGTAGGCCCCAAGGCCGTGGCAACAAGCCCGTGGACACCTACTATGGCCCACCTGCCACCTGGGAATCGAAGGACGGCTCCAAGCTGAACGCCACCCAGTTGGCCGTGGCGCCATCCGGCATGGACAACCTGCGCTGCCAACTGGTCAAGGCCAACCCGGCCATGGGCATGGGCTCCATGAGTGGTGTCACCTTCATCCAGCGCGTGGCCTTGAAGGGCGGCGTAGCCCCTGCGGCCGCCTGCACAACGGCCAACAAGGGCGCGAGCGCCAGATCGTGAAGTACCAAGCCGACTACATCTTCTGGAAGGCGGCGTAAGGGGCAACCTCAGCAACAGGCGCAGCCACCCGCCAGTGACCGCCGTGCAAGGGCTGCCGAAGCTGCGCAGCAGCGTTTCACTGGCGTGCGCTGGCGGTATCTCGCTTCCCGAATTGCGAGTAATTCGGAAAGCGGAAAGAGGCGCAAAGCGACTCAGGGGGGTTAGTACTGCTTGTAGGGCAAGAACTTGCCCGACAGCACCACGTTCACACGGTCGCCATTGGGATTGGCTTCGCGCTGGATGTTTATGCTGAAGTCGATGGCGCTCATGATGCCGTCGCCAAACTCTTCGTGGATCAGCTCCTTGATGGTGGTGCCATACACGCTCACCACTTCGTACCAGCGGTAGATCAGCGGGTCGGTGGGCACGGACGTAGGCAGCGAGCCCTTGTAGGGCGCGACCTGCAGCCACTTTTGCTCCTCGGCCGTCAGGCCGAAGATCTTGCCCACGATCATGGCCTGCTCGGGCGTGGCCGTCATCTGGCCCAGGCACAGGGCCGTGGTCCATTCCTTGGACTGGCCGACCTTCTCGGCAATGGCTTCCCATTGCAGGCCCTTGGCGACCTTGGTGCTGATGATTTTTTCAGTGACGTCGTTGCGGTTCATGGTGATGGCACCTTGGTTGGGGTGGTTTTGAAACAGCGGGACAAAGAAATTCAGGGTGTGGTCCTCCCTGCCGCCCAGAAGGGCGGCAGGGTAGGGCTTACGGTCGGATGCGTTCAGTGGGCTTTTGCACGGGTCACCAGGAAGTCCACGATGTGGTTGCGCAGCGCGTAGTAGCCGTCCAGGTGGTGCAGGCTGGTGCGCGTGCGTTCGCGCGGCAGTGGGTTGACCACCACCTCGGCGATGCCACCGGGGCGGTAGCCCTCGGGCGTCTCGTTGCCGTTGCTCATGAGCAGGATGCGGTCGGCTAGCAGGACGGCTTCGTCCACGTCGTGGGTGATCATGAACACCGTCTGCTGCGTCTGGCGCACGATGGCCATCAACTCGTCCTGAATAGTGCCGCGCGTGAGAGCATCGAGCGCGCCGAAGGGCTCGTCGAGCAGCAGCATCTTGGGCTGTATGGAGAACGCCCGCGCAATGCCTACGCGCTGCTTCATGCCACCCGACAGCTGCGAGGGCTTCTTGTCGATAGCAGGCGACAGGCTCACCAGCGCGACGAACTTCTCTACATGGGCATCGACCTGCGCCTTCTTCCAATCGGGCCAGCGCGACTTGACGGCAAAAGCGATGTTCTGGCGCACCGTCAGCCAGGGCATGAGTGCGTGACTCTGGAATACCACTCCACGGTCGAGGCTCGGGCCGGAGATCTCGTGCCCGTCCATGATGACGTTACCCGAGGTGGCAGTATCGAGCCCCGCCAGCACGTTGAGGATAGTGGTCTTGCCGCAGCCCGAATGGCCGATGATGCAAACGAATTCGCCCTTGTCGAGCGCAAACGACAAATCGGTAAACACCGGTTTGGTGGGGACGTAGGCCTTGCTGAGCCTTTCAATCTGGAGAAAACCGTTCACGGCAGAAACCTTTCGTTGCGGCGCACCGCTTGCATCGGAGGCAGCGGATGTGCGATGGGTCACGTCACTCCACATAGGTCACCGCCTTCTGGAGTTGCCCAAAAGCGAGGTCGAGCAGCATGCCCACCACACCAATCACCAAGATGGCGAAGATCACGTTGGTCAGCGACAGGTTGTTCCACTCATTCCACACGAAGTAGCCGATGCCTGTGCCGCCCACCAGCATCTCGGCGGCCACGATCACCAGCCAGGCAATGCTCATGCTGATGCGCATGCCCGTGAGGATGGTGGGCGCCGCAGCGGGCAGGATCACCAGGAAAGCCTTGCGCAGCGGGTTGACCTGCAGCGTGGCCGACACATTGAGCCACTCGCGCTTGACCGAGGCCACGCCAAACGCCGTATTCACCAGCATGGGCCACACCGAGCAGATGAAAATCACGAAGATGCCCGAGATCGACGAGTCTTTGATGGTGTAGAGCGCCAGCGGCATCCACGCCAGCGGGCTGATGGGCTTGAGCACCTGGATGAACGGGTCGAACGCACGGCGCAACAACGGCGACATTCCGATGATGAAACCCAGCGGTATCGCCACCAGGCAGGCGAAACCGAAACCCAGCGCCACGCGCGCCAGCGAATACCCCAGTTGCAGCGCCACGCCCTTGTCGTTGGGCCCGTTGTCGTAAAACGGGTTGGATAGATGCCCCCAGGTGGTGGCCCCCATGTCGGCCAGTGTGGGAAAGCCATCGCTCTTGGTGGTACCTGGGTCCTTGCCCATCATCTTGGCGTACTCGATCTGTTCGGCGGTCATGCCGGCCAGGGTGTTCGCGGGCCCCGAGTTGGCGGTCGCGACATACCAGATGCCCAGCAGCGCCATCAGGATCAGCACTGACAGCACGCCAGCGCGGACGTTGAGGTTGCGGGTGCTGCCCATATCAGCCTGCCTTTCGGATCGGGAAGCCGGCCGCGTATTCAGCGGCCTTGGTGGGGTCAAACTCCTTGCCCATTATTTTGAACTTTGGATAGGCGCCGTCCGGCACCTTCTGACCCAACGCCTTCATGTGCTTCTTGGCGTCGGTGATCAAAAACACCTTCTCGGCGATCTGCTTGTAGTTCACATCGCCCTTGACGTAACCCCACCGCTGCATCTGCGTGAGCATCCACACGGCCATGCTCTGCCAAGGCATCGGATCAAAATCGACACGGTCGGGTACGTTCTGGATCTTACCCAGACCATCCGCAAATTTTCCAGTCAACACCTGCGCCACCACCGCCTCTGGCTGGTTCAGATACGCCTGTGGAGAGATCACCTTGGCAATCAGTTCGCGATTGGCCGGGTCGCGCGCCATGGCGGCCGATATGAGAACGGCGCGGTACAGCGCCGCAAAGGTGTTGGGGTTCTTCTGGATGAACTCGGTGCTGGTACCAAAGGCGCAGCAAGGGTGACCGTTCCACAGGTCCTTGGTGAGCAAGTGGATGAAACCTGCTTCCTCGTACACCGCACGCTGGTTGAATGGATCTGGCCCGAGGAAGCCATCGATGTTGCCCGCGCGCAGGTTGGCCACCATCTCGGCCGGGGGCACCACGCGCAGCTGCACCTCGGTATCAGGGTTCAAGCCCGCTTCGGACAGGTAATAGCGCAACAAGAAGTTGTGCATGCTGTACTCGAACGGAATCGCGAACTTGAAGCCCTTCCAGTTTTTCGGATCGCGGTTGTTCTTGTGCTTGAGGGCCAAGGTGATCGCCTGCCCGTTAACGTTTTGAATGGTCGCCACATTCATCGGCATGGCATTGGAGCCGAGACCCATCGAGATCGCGAGCGGCATGGGCGACAGGAAATGCGTGGCGTCGTACTCCTTGTTCATCATCTTGTCGCGGATCAGCGCCCAGCCAGCCGTCTTCGTCACCTCCACGTTCAGGCCCTGCTTTTGGTAGAAGCCCAGCGGGTGAGCCATGATCAGCGGCGTGGCACAGGTGATCGGGATGAATCCGATTTTGAGGTTGGTCTTCTCCAGCGCGCCTTGTTTCTCCTGCGCCATGGCCTGCATGCTGGCCATCGGCAGCACACTGGCAATGGCCGCCATGGCCGTACTTTTGCCCACGGCTTTCAGGAAGCGGCGGCGCACCGCGTCTTGCGGAAAGAGGGCCTTGACCAGCGTGGCCTCGATGAACTCGTTGCTGTAGGCCTCGAACTCGCTGGTCAGGCTGCGCTGGCGCAGAGTGGCGGCTGCGGCGTCAGCCGACACCTCGGCATGGTGGTCGGCCGCTGTGTGGTCACGACCGCAGCTGCACTTGAGCATCAGCGGACGGTCGGCGTCGAAAGGCGAGAAGAATTCGGACATGGCACACCTTGCAGAAGTTGGTGCCATGCATTACGCAAATCGCGGGCCAGGTTCGGCCGGCACCGGCCCGGCGGCCCCATTTCGCGGGGGCAATGTCTACAGCGTGTAGGGGCAACACTACAAAACGGCGCGCAGGGGCTGCAAATCAGTGTGTTGTTGTGCCACCGCGCGCCAGTAGTGCCAGCTCCACGTCGTTGCGCGCGCCGGTCTTTTCGAGGATGCGGGCGCGATAGGTACTCACCGTGTTGGGCGCAAGCATGAGCTGTGCACCAATTTCGCTGACGCTGTGCCCCGCCGTGAGCAGGCGGAACACCTGGTGCTCCCGGTACGAGAGCGCATCCACCCCGGCTGGCATGCCCTGCTGGGCGGCACGCACCACGCCGGTGCGCTCCACCGCACCGGCCAGGGCCAGGGCCGTGGCCTCCGCCAGGTAGAGGCCGCCTGCCGCCACCTTGCGCACGGCGGCCACCATATCGTCGGGATCGGCACTCTTGTGCAGATAACCGGCCGCGCCCATCTGGATGCAGCGCACGGCATACTGCCGCTCGGGGTAAGTGCTGAGCATGAGCACCGGCAGAACGGGCCGGGCCTTGCGCAGCGCCTGCAGCACTTCGAGACCATCCATGCCCGGCATGGCGATATCCAGCAGCACGAGGTCCAGCCCCTGCGTGCCCTGCAGTGCGGCCACCTGCTCCAGCACTTCGCGGCCCTGGGTGGCCTCTGCCACCACCACCATCTCGGGCTGTCCATTGGCCGGATCTCCCAGCACCTGCTTGAGGCCTTCGCGCACGATGCGGTGGTCGTCCCCAATCAATACACGAATGACGGAATTCATGGCAGCTCCAGTGGAATCAGCAATTGCAGGCACGAACCCTGGCCCGGCTCGCTGGTGATGCTCAACCGGCCACCGAGCTGCCGCGCCCGCTCGCGCATGCCCATCACGCCATAGGCGGTGGGCGCCTCCAGGGCCTGGCGAGTGGCGCCCACCCCGTTGTCACGCACGCGCAATTGCAGCTGCTCGTCCTGCACGTCGATGGCAACGTCGATGGCACTGGCCTGCGCATGGCGACCCACGTTGCTCAACATCTCCTGGAAAATACGAAACACGGCAATGGCCGCAGGCTCTGGCAGGTGCAAGGCGTCGGGCGCATTCATCTGGCAGGTCAGTTGCAAC
>WOZN01000329.1 GCA_011620245.1 Acidovorax sp. | reverse complement strand
ACCCCGATCACGGCACCGGCGGGCGCATCCAACTGCCGTTTTTAGGTTGATGATTCAGCTGCCCGCCACCTTCATGCGGTTCACCAGGATCGACCCCACGGTCTTCGCACCAAGGTTATAGGCATCGGCGCCCACGGCTTCGATGCCCTTGAGCATGTCTTTGAGGTTGCCGGCAATGGTGATCTCGTGCACCGGGAAGGCGATCTTGCCGTTTTCCACCCAGAAGCCGCTGGCGCCGCGCGAGTAGTCGCCCGTGACGTAGTTCACGCCCTGGCCCATCAGCTCCACCACAAACAGGCCCGTGCCCAGCTTTTGCAGCATGGCATCGAGGTTGTCGCTGCTTTGCGTGAGGCGCGAGGTCATCACCAGGTTGTGCGAGCCGCCGGCATTGCCGGTGGTCTTCATGCCCAGCTTGCGCGCCGAGTAGCTGCTGAGGAAATAGCCCTGCACCCGGCCGCCCTCCACCACCTTGCGCGGCGCCACGCGCACGCCTTCTTCGTCAAAAGGCGAGCTGCCCTTGCCGCGCAGCACAAAGGGGTCTTCCAGAATGTCGATGTGCCTGGGAAAAACCATCTTGCCCAGCGAGTCGAGCAAAAAACTGCTCTTGCGGTAAAGCGAACCACCGCTCACGGCCTGCACGAAACCGCCCAGCAGGCCCGCAGCCAGCGTGGATTCAAACAGCACCGGGCATTGCGTGGTGGGAATCTTGCGTGCCCCAAGGCGGCTCAGCGCGCGCTGCGCGGCATAGCGGCCCACGGCCTCGGGCGAGGCCAGTTCGGCGGCGTCGCGCATGGAGCTGTACCAGGCGTCGCGCTGCATCCCGGCATTGCGGCCGGGCAGCGAGGCAATGGGAGACACCGAAAAACTGTGGCGCGAACTGGCATAGCCGCCGCGAAAGCCGCGCGTATGCGCACTGAAAAAATGGCTTTGCTGGGCCGAAACGCCCGCGCCCTCGCTGTTGGTGATGCGGCGGCTGGTCTTGAAGGCGGCGGCCTCGCACTCCATGGCCAGGCGGGCGGCCTGCTCGCTGTCAATCGCCCAGGGGTGAAAGAGGTCGAGGTCGCGGTGGGTGCCGGGTGGCGCAATGTCGCCGGCATCGGGCAGGCCGGCCATGGGGTCTTCGGCGGTGAAGCGGGCGATGTCGTAGGCGGCCTGCACGGTCTGCTCGATGGCCTTGTCCGAGAAGTCGGAGGTGCTGGCATTGCCCCGGCGATGGCCGATGTAAACCGTCACGCCCAGCGACTTGTCGCGGTTGCGCTCGACGTTTTCAAGCTCGCCCTTGCGCACGCTGACCGACAGGCCGCAGCCCTCCGACGCTTCGGCGCCCGCGTCGGTGGCACCCAGCTTTTTGGCGTGGGCCAAAGCACGGTCCACCAGCGCTTCAAAGAACGGGCGGCTGTAGCTGAAGCCGCGTTCCGGAGCGGGCGAAATGGCAGTGGCTGGGGCGGCGGCCAAGGCGCCGGAAGCGCTGCGGGCGCGTTGGGAAGGTTTATTCATAGCGACAGCTATGATACTTGCCGCCGTGGTGCGCGCTGCGCCGCCTCTCTCTCTTTGCCCCTACCCATGTCACGCAAACCCAAAAAAGGCTACTTTGTGCGAGGCCAGTTCGTTGCCGAAGGCAGCGAACTGGACATTCAGCTCAAGGCCGAACTCAAAGGCACGCCCGATGCCAGCCGCACCGATCTCAAGCGCGAAAGCGATGAACTGCAAGACCTGGGCAAAGAACTGCTGACCCTGCGCACCGACCTGTTCGAAGCCTTGGGCCTGCCCGACAAGCTGGTGGACGCGCTGGCCGAGGCCAGGCGCATCACCAACTTCGAGGGCAAGCGCCGCCAGATGCAGTATGTGGGCAAGCTCATGCGCAAGCTCGAACCCGCGCTGGTGCAGGCCGCACGCCAGGCGCTGGAAGAGCAGCACAAGGGCTCGGCCAGCGAAAAGCTCTCGCTGCACCTGGCCGAGCATTGGCGCGACCGGCTGATTGCCGACGACGAAGCCCTGGCCCCCTGGATGGCCGAGCACCCCGACACCGACACGCAACAACTGCGCGCCCTGATCCGCCAGGCGCGCAAGGATGCGCCACCCACCGACAAGGCCGCGGTCTCGCAGGGCCTGGCCCCGCGCAAGGGCCGCGCCTACCGCGAACTGTTCCAGCTGGTGCGCGAACACCTGGGCGGCGCAGCCGGTGCTGACGAAATGCCTGAAGACGAAGACGAGGCCCACGATGACTGAAACGCTCCACGACCCGGTCAAGATCGGCATCGTCTCTATCAGCGACCGCGCCAGCGCCGGCGTGTATGAAGACAAGGGCCTGCCCGCCCTGCAGGACTGGCTCACCCGCGCCCTGCTCAACCCCATCACTTTCGAACCCCGCCTGATCCCCGACGAGCAGGACACCATCAGCGCCGCACTGATCGCCCTGGTCGACGAGGGCTGCAGCCTGGTGCTGACGACCGGCGGCACGGGCCCCACGCTGCGCGACGTGACGCCCGAGGCCACAATGGCCGTGGCGCACAAGCAGATGCCGGGCTTTGGCGAGCAGATGCGCCAGATCTCGTTGCACTTTGTGCCCACCGCCATCCTGTCGCGCCAGGTGGCCGTGGTGCGCGACCAGAGCCTCATCATCAACCTGCCCGGCCAGCCCAAGGCGATTGCCGAAACGCTGGAAGGCCTCAAGGATGCGACCGGTGCGCAACTGGTGCCTGGCATCTTTGCCGTAGTGCCCTACTGCGTGGACCTGATTGGCGGGCCTTACCTGGAAACGCGCGACGAGGTCTGCAAAGCCTTCCGGCCCAAATCGGCCCTGCGCACCCGCTGAGGCAGGGTAGCCAGCCCTTTTGCCCATACCCGAGCAGTCCACTCAGGCGTCGCCACGCGGCAGACATGCGGCCAGAGTAAGGTGAGTTCTTCACAAATCCACAAATGGAGCCCACCATGACCGCCATGATGAAAGCCGCTGTTTTTGTCGAAAAAGGCCGCATCGAGCTGGCCGACAAGCCGATCCCCGACGTCGGCCCCAACGATGCCCTGATGCGCATCACCACCACCACCATCTGCGGCACCGACGTGCATATCCTCAAGGGCGAATACCCCGTGGCCAAGGGCCTGACGGTGGGGCATGAACCCG
>WOZN01000374.1 GCA_011620245.1 Acidovorax sp. | reverse complement strand
GCTGGCGGGTGCATAGCGCTCTCACCCAAAAGGTGAACGCCATCGGAGCCATCAAACGTTGATTTCATGCGGCTTGGCAAGGGATACAAAGCGGTCAACTGCCATTTCTAGGTTCAATGACTCCGGGTTGATTTTTTGTCTTCGGGTCGGCGCGCGAAGGCCTTGCGCAGGGCGCTGAGCTCAGCCACCCGCGCCGCCACCCGGCGATTGATGCTCTCCATCGGGTACTGACCGTTCGTCCCCGCCTCTCCTGCCGGCACCCCGGTGAGAATCGCCATGGCCTGATCGACATGGTCAACCGCGTAGATGTGGAACTGCCCATTCTCTGCTGCCGCGACCACATCGCGGCGCAGCATCAAGTGCTTGACGTTGGTGGCGGGTATCAATACGCCTTGCTCACCGGTCAAGCCACGTGCCGTGCAAATATCAAAAAACCCCTCGATTTTTTCATTGACGGCCCCAATCGCCTGCACCTGTCCCAACTGATTGATTGAACCCGTCACAGCGAGCGATTGCAGCAAGGGCACATTGGCCAGGTTGGAAAGCAGCACACACAGTTCGGCCAAGGACGCGCTGTCGCCTTCGACCTGGCCATAGGACTGCTCAAACACCAGGCTGGCGGTCAAAGAAAAAAGCTGATTGCGTGCGTAGCGGGCTGCGAGAAACGAGGAAAGGATCAACACCCCTTTGGAGTGAATGGCGCCGGAGAGCTTGACTTCGCGCTCAATGTTGATCATTTCGCCCTGGCCCAGGCGCGTTGTGGCGGTAATGCGGGTCGGCTGGGCAAAGGCGAATTCCCCCAGTTCGAGTACAGAGAGCGCATTGATCTGGCTGACCACCGCGCCTTGCGTGTCGATCAACAAGGTGTCGCGCAGGATCGCTTCATGCAGTTGGGTCCTTAGGCGATCCTGCCGATGAATCTGGGCGTCAATCGCCTCTTGTACGTTATGGGCAGTCGTCACCGAAAGACCTGCCTCGCGCGCCCAGAAATCGGCCTCCTGCAGCAAATCCGCAATGCTTCGCATATGGGCAGACAGGCGCTGCGCATCGCCGACCAGCCGCGCGCTGTGTTCAATCACCCGCGCGACGGCGCTGCTGTCGAGCGGCAATAATTTCTCTTTCGCGCAGATCGTGGCGATTAAACGGGCATACAGCAGATGCGTCTCGGCATTGCGCTCAATGCGGTCCTCGAAGTCTGCCGCCACCTTGAACAGTTCAGAAAAATCGGGGTCGTACTGCTGCAGCAGGTAATAAAACAGGCGATCGCCAAACAGCACAATCTTGACGTCCAGCGCCATCGGCTCGGGCTCCAGCGAGACGGTGCTCACCAGGCTGTGCATCTGCCCCAGCGATTCGATGCGGATCTCGCGCGCCTGCAAGGCGCGTTTCAGGGCGTCCCACGCAAACGGCTGCAACAACACTTTGCGCACGTCGAGCAGCAGGTAGCCGCCATTGGCGCGGTGCAGCGCGCCCGGTTTGATCAAGGTGAAGTCCGTCACCAATGCGCCCAGTTGGGCAACGTGCTCGACCCGACCGATCAAGTTGCTGTAGGTCGGGTTGTCCTCGCTCACGATCGGGGCGCCGCCGTGCTCACCGTTGCTGACCAGCACATTCACCTGGTAGCGATGGAAGGTCTTGCGGGTGACCACCATCAAGCCAGAGAGGTTGGCCGATTCCTCTTCATTGCGAAAGTCGTCGGCGTTCTCGATCATGTCCTGCTGCACAAGGTCGAGGTAGGTCTGGATTTCAGGCAAATCCGAGAACCTGGTGCGCTGTTCGTCCATCACATGCATGACGACCGCGCGCGTGGTCGCGCGGTTAAGTTGCTTGATCTGTTCGCCGCGCTCTTTCATCCATTGGGGCACATGGCTCAATATCTTTTCAAGGCGTTCCTGCAGCTCAGCGATCACTTGCCTGATCCGGTCTTTCTCCTCCTGGGGCAGTTTTTCATACTCGTCAGGCGTGATCACCTCCTGGTTGCGGGTGGGGGCAAACGCAAACCCGCCCGGGGTGCGCAGCAGCACGATCTGCTGCTTGATAGCGTCCTCGCCCAGTTCCTTGAAAGCATTCTCTTGCCGCTTGGTGAACTCTTCCTGGATGGCCTCAGCCTTGGCCCGGTATTCCTCACTCTCAAACAAGGCAGGAATGGCAGAGCGCAAGTAGTCAACCAATTGCGCCATCTGCTGCTGCAATTCCAGGCCCTTGCCCGATGGCAGCCGGATGGCCCGGGGCTTGTGCGGCTGCGCAAAGTTGTTGAGGTAGCACCAGTCGGACGACTTGGGCTCGGCTTTTGCCTTTTTGGCCAGGAACTGGTCCACCATGCTGCGCTTGCCCACGCCGGGAGGCCCCAGGACAAAGATGTTGTAGCCCTCATGCCGGATGCCCGCGCCGAAGCGCACGGCCTCTGTGGCGCGGGTCTGGCCGATCAACTCGCTCAAGGCCTCCAGTTCCGTGGTGGTCTGGAACCCAAATTGCGCCGGATCACAGGCGTGATGCAACTGCCAGGTTTCAAGTGCGCGTGGTGGCAACAGCGCCGTGGTTTTTGTCATTTTTGTTTGTTTTCCTGGTACTCGGCATCCATGACCTTGCCCTGGGGGGCGTCGCCGCTGGAGCTGGCTTGTGCGCCTGCGGCTCCTCCATGGGGCTGCGCCGAAGCGCCTTGCCAGCGCGTCTCCGCAGAAGGGCCCCCCTTTTCGGCTTGCCCGGTCTGGGTGTAGCGTGTCGCGCCAGTTTCCTTGAGGATTTTTTTCAGGGTTTCAGCGCGGTCCGTGGCCAGAACGACATCCTTCTTGAGCAACGCCTCTTTGGTCTCGCGCAAGGCGGCTTCGAGCCGCTTCTTCAACTCGTCGGTGAGTTTGTCAGCGAAGTTGGCCAGCTGCTTCTCGGCTTCATAGCAGCTGCCATCGGCGGCATTGGGATTTTCCGCGTCGTCGCGGCGCTTTTTGTCGGCATCGGCATAGCGCTCGGCATCTTCCACTGACTCACAGATGTTCATAGCGGGAAATATCATCCTAAAAACGGCAGTTGGATGCGCCCGCCGGTGCCGTGATCGGGGTGTCAGGCAAGGCGTGACGACGCGGCGGGCTCATGCCCGCAAGGAGGAGCAACGCCGCATGGCGCCCCG
>WOZN01000322.1 GCA_011620245.1 Acidovorax sp. | reverse complement strand
AATGGACCGCTGCGGTCCATTTGCAGCCGACGATTTCCAAGTCCGACAGCCTCCTAGAGCAAGGCAATATGCTGCGCGATGCGGCCCGGGCTGTGGGCGGTAGTGCTTCTTTATTCATAGCTGATGACGCAAGCAGGGCAAGCGCTGCGGGCCTATTTGACTTGAAATCTCCGGCGTTGGCGCAGATCCATGCGCGCCTCAGGCGCAGCTTCGATCCGGCCGGCATCTTCAATCCCGGCCGCATGGCGCCGCAATGGTGAGGAGCGCGCGCATGGTGGCCACCGCCGTCCGGCAAGCGAAGCCGCACACTGGTGCTGCGGGCACCGGAGGCTGACCATGCGGCGCCTGCGTCACCTCACCGGCCACCACCGCACCGGCACCAGCAACCGCCTGCTGGGCCTGCTGCTGGCCTTCAATGCCGGGGCGGTGAATGCGGGCGGCTTTCTGGTGGTGAACCTGTACACCTCGCACATGACGGGCTTTCTTTCCCTGCTGGCCGACAACCTCGTGCTGGGCAACATGGTGCTGGTGCTCAGCGCTGTGGGGGCCCTGCTGGCCTTCATCAGCGGGGCGGCCACCACGGCGGTGATGGTGAACTGGGCGCTGCAGCGCAAACTGCACAGCAGCTATGCGCTGCCGCTGGTGCTGGAGGCGCTGCTCATGCTCGTGTTCGGGCTGGTGGGCTCCATCACGCTCGACTGGCGCACGCCGTTTACGGTGCCCATGACGGTGCTGCTGCTGTCTTTCATCATGGGGTTGCAAAACGCCACCGTGACCAAGATGTCGTCGTCGCAGATCCGCACCACCCACATGACGGGCGTGGTGACCGACCTGGGCATCGAACTGGGCAAGATGCTGTACTGGAACCGCACTGGCACAGCGCTCGAAAACCAGGTGCGCGCCAACCATGCCCGGTTGCGCCTGTTTGCGGGCCTGGTGGCGATGTTCCTCATTGGCGGCATTGCCGGGGCGGCCGGCTTCAAGCATGTGGGTTTTGTGTTTGTGGTGCCGCTCGCGCTGGTGCTGCTGGCCCTGTCGCTGTCCCCGCTGTGGGCCGACCGCTCGCGCCTGCTCCATTCGCTGCACAAGGCGGCCCCCCCCCAACTGCCCCCCGCCCCCTGAATCCTTCTTGCTGATCGGTCCAGGCTGCACCCCATGCAAACCCAACTCGCCCCTGAATACCGTGCCCGCCCCGACGGCCTGGAGGCCGAAGCCATTTTGCGCAAATGCGTGCACTGCGGTTTCTGCACGGCCACCTGCCCCACCTACCAGCTGCTGGGCGACGAACTCGATGGCCCGCGCGGCCGCATCTACCTCATCAAGCAGGTGCTCGAAGGCGAAACCCCCACGCGCAAGACGCAGACGCACCTGGACCGGTGCCTGACCTGCCGCAACTGCGAAAGCACCTGCCCCAGCGGCGTGCAATATGGCCACCTGGTCGATATCGGCCGCAAGATCGTCGATGAAAAGGTGCCCCGCCCCCTGGGCGAAAAAGCCCTGCGCTGGGCGCTGAAGGAGGGGCTGCCCTCGCCCCTGTTCGCCCCTGCGATGAAGGTGGGCCAGGTGGTGCGCGGCCTGCTGCCAAAGTCCCTCCAGGCCAAGGTGCCCGCGCCGCAACAGGCCGGTGCCTGGCCCACCCGCGAACATGCGCGCAAGGTGCTCATGCTGGCAGGTTGTGTGCAGCCCGCCATGATGCCCAACATCAACACCGCCACCGCCCGCGTGCTCGACGCCATGGGCATCCAGACCGTGATCGCGCCCCAGGCCGGGTGCTGTGGCGCTGTCAAGTTTCACCTCGACGACCAGGAAGGCGGCAAGGCCCAGATGCGCGCCAACATCGACGCCTGGTGGCCGCTGGTGGAGGCGGGCGGCGTGGAGTCCATCGTCATGAACGCCTCGGGCTGCGGCGTCACGGTCAAGGAATACGGCCATATCCTCAAGGACGATCCGCAATACGCCGCCAAGGCCGCGCGCATCAGCGCCCTCACGCGCGACCTGTCGGAATTGCTGCCCGAATTGCTGCCCGAGCTGGCGCACCAACTGGCGCACCAACTGGCGCACCAACTGGCGGGGCGGGTGCAGCGCCCCGACCGGCTGTTTGCCTACCACCCGCCCTGCACGCTGCAGCATGGGCAGCAACTGCGCGGCGGTGTGGAGACGCACCTGAACCAGCTGGGTTTCAAGCTGCGCGTGGCCAAGAGCGAATCCCACCTGTGCTGCGGCTCGGCGGGCACCTATTCGGTGCTCCATCCAGACCTGTCGTTCCAGCTGCGCGACCGCAAGCTCGGTGTGCTGGGCGAAGCCTTTGGCGAGCAGCCGCCGGACGTGATCCTGTCGGCCAACATCGGCTGCATCACGCATCTGCAAAGCGGCACGTCCACGCCGGTGCGGCATTGGGTGGAATTGCTGGACGAGGCGCTCTGCGCGCCTTGAAATCCTGTTGCGGTCTTTTCCCGCGCTGCCAGAATGAGTGATCAGGACACTGCAGGCCGTGGCCCGCCTGGCCGCCGACTGGTTCGCGCAGCATCTGCCGGCGCGCGGGGCACCACCTTCAGGCGCGCAGTAGCGCGATCACTTCGTCGTCATCCACCTGCGGAAAATGGCGGTAAAACTGGCCCACCGCCTGAAAATTCGCCGGCGTGTGCAGGCATACCACCTCGTCGGCCATGGGCCGGATTTTCTCCAGGGCCTCGGGTGATGCGACAGGAACGGCACAGATCAGCTTGCTGGGTTGGTGCTGGCGCAGGCTGTGCAGTGCGGAAATCATGGTGGCCCCGGTGGCCAGACCATCGTCCACCACGATGACGACGCGCCCCTGCGGGTCGATCGGTGCGCGGATGGGCGTGTATTGCACACGGCGCGAGTGGATCGTGGCCAGCTGTTTCTGCTTTTCCGCGGCAATGTAATCCTGGTCGGCGCCCACTGCGGCCGCGTAGGGCGCGATGTAGGTCCAGCCGCTTTCCGCCACCGAGCCGATGGCCACTTCCGGATCGAAGGGCGCGCGCAGCTTGCGCACCAGCACCACGTCGAGATCGCCACCGATCTGCCGTGCAACGATCTTGCCGATGGGCACCGCGCCACGCGGAATGGCCAACACCAGTGGATGCTGGGCGCTGTAGGACTTCAGGCGGTCGGCCAGTTGAAGGGCGGCGTCGTCGCGGTCTTTGAACATGG
>WOZN01000415.1 GCA_011620245.1 Acidovorax sp. | reverse complement strand
ACCAGGGGCGCCTCTGAGGAGCGAAGCCTGTGAGCATAGCATGGGAAGCTGGCGCATCCGAAGCCTGCGCGCGCTACGAACTTCTGGGCAGTGTCTTCAACGGAAGCCTGCGGCTGACGACTTCGTTGTGCAGAGGAAGCGGACTTCGCGCTACATTGCTTAGGCCGAACATCCAAGCAATCTGTGGTCACCCCTGATAATCAGTGCCATCATGGCACTTATCACCTTACTGGACGCCCAACTCGCATTTGGGCATGTCGCACTGCTGGACCACGCTAGCTTTTCCCTTGAAAGTGCGGAGCGCGTAGGCCTCATCGGACGAAATGGCGCAGGCAAGTCCTCGCTGCTCAAGATTCTGGGGGGATTGGCCAAGCCAGATGATGGCACCCTCCAAGTCCAGCAAGGCGTGCGCATCGCCTATGTTGCGCAGGAGCCGTCCCTTGATCCGCAGGCCACCATATTCAAGGCGGCTTCAGAGGGCTTGCAGCATGTGATTGCCGTCAGAGACCAGTACCTGTCCGGGGCGGAGGGGCTTGATCTGGATGCGCTGCAGTCTGTGATTGAGGCCTACGACGCCTGGAACTGGGAGCAGCGCGTCGAAGAGACGCTGCATCGCCTGCACCTGGACCCGGAGGCCATCGTAGGCACCCTCTCCGGAGGTACAAAAAAGCGCGTCGCCCTAGCCCAGGCCCTGGTGGCACGGCCGGATGTGCTGCTGCTGGACGAGCCCACCAACCATCTGGATCTGGACTCCATCGAATGGCTTGAAGACTTGCTGCTGGATTTTCCAGGCAGCGTGGTCACCATCACCCACGATCGGGCCTTTCTGGACCGGGTGGCCACGCGAATTGTGGAACTGGACCGCGGGCAGTTGCGCTCCTATCCGGGTAACTTCGCCCAGTATCTTGTACAGAAGGAAGAGCAACTCGCACAAGAGGCCGTGATTTCCGCCAAAGCAGACAAATTGCTGGCGCAGGAAGAAGTATGGATTCGCAGGGGCGTGGAAGCACGGCGCACACGCAGCCAAAGCCGGATCACGCGGCTTGAACACCTGCGCGCGCGCCGTGAAGCACGGCGGAACGTGGTGGGAAGCGTCAAGATGGACGTGGCCACGGGTTCGCAAAACGGCTATCAGGGCAAGATCGTGGCCGAGCTGACCGGGGTCAGCAAGGCGTTCGGCGACAAGACCATTGTTCGAAACTTCAGCGCGACCATCCTGCGCGGCGACAAGGTCGGGCTGATTGGTCCGAATGGTGCCGGCAAGACCACCTTGCTCAAGCTCATTCTGGGTGAACTGCAGCCCGATGCAGGACAGATACGCCAGGGCGCCAACCTGCAAGTCGCATATTTTGACCAGATGCGGCACGCCATCAACCTCGACGCCACCCTGGAAGACTTCATCAGTCCCGGAAGCGAGTGGATTGAGATTGGTGGACAGCGCAAGCACGTCAAAAGCTACCTGAGCGATTTCCTGTTTTCCCCTGCAAGGGCGCATTCGCCTGTGAGGTCTCTTTCCGGTGGAGAGCGCAACCGGCTTTTGCTGGCGCGCCTTTTTGCGCGTCCGGCCAATGTGCTGGTGCTCGATGAGCCCACTAACGACCTGGATATCGACACACTGGACTTGCTGGAAGACCTGCTGGAATCTTACGATGGCACCGTGTTTCTGGTCAGCCACGACCGCACCTTCCTGGACAACGTGGTGACCAGCACGATCGCTTTCGAAGGCGATGGCAACTGGCGTGAGTACGAGGGCGGGGTGCAGGACTGGCTTATTCAATCCAAGCGAAGCCGCGCCCTGGCAGCATCTGCCCCCGCGCTACGGGAGAGCGCGACAGATGCCTCAACCAAAATCACCCCTGAGCGCTCATCAGAAAAGCCTGAGCAGCCATCAAAAAAGAAACTTAGCTACAAAGAGCAGCGCGAACTGGAACAGCTGCCACAACAGATTGCCGATCTGGAGGCCGAGCAAAAAGCCCTGCAGGACGAGCTCGCTGACGGCCAGCTGTACAGCCAGGACGCCGCCCGGGCCGCCGCACTCCATGCACGCGAAGGGGCAATCGAGGAGCAGCTGATGGCGGCACTGGAGCGCTGGTCAGCGCTTTCTTCCTGAACTCCGGCGAGCAAGCCGCAAAGCGCACGCGCCGCGGTGCCCCCCCTGCTTTACCCCGCTTTGTTCAGATGCGATGGTGCAGGCGATCGGTGGCTCCGCGCAAGCGGGTGATCAAGGCGGGGGCAATCTGGCTCAAAGGCAGCACCTCGTCTGCCGCACCATGCGCAATCGCCTCGCGCGGCATGCCAAAAACGATGCAGCTCGCTTCGTCCTGCACATAGTTGTAGCTGCCTGCATCCCTCATCTCCCGCATGGCCGCCGCCCCGTCGTTGCCCATGCCGGTGAGCATGATCCCGAACGCATTGCGCCCCACCACGGCCGCTGCTGACTTGAAGAGCACTTCCACCGAGGGCTTGTGGCGATTGACCGGAGCGCCATCATCCACCACCGCCACATAGTTGGCACCACTGCGCGCCACTCGAAACTGGGTGCCACCGGGGGCGATATACGCGTGCCCCGGCAAGATGCGTTCGCCATTGACCGCCTCCTTGACCGTTATCTGGCACAAGCCATTGAGCCGCGCCGCAAAACTGGTCGTAAAGCCAGGCGGCATGTGCTGGGTGATCACAATTGCGGGCGAATCTGCCGGCATCTGCACCAGCACTTCGCGGATGGCTTCCGTGCCCCCGGTGGAGGCCCCGATGCAGATCAACTTCTCAGTCGACAACCGGCCCAGCAAAGTTGTTGCTGGCACAGAGGTAGCCCCTGCAGCCGACGTGGACACCGCCGCTGTATCACGCGGCGCGGCGCGGCGCACATGCGCCACCGCCGCCACATGAATCTTGTCAACGATCTGGCTGGCCAGCTCATTGATTCCATTCGCCAAACCCACGCGCGGCTTGGCCACAAAATCCACCGCCCCCAACTCCAGCGCTTTCATGGTGACCTCGGCGCCGCGCTCGGTCAGGGTGGAGATCATCACCACCGGCATGGGGCGCAAACGCATCAATCGACCCAGAAAATCAATGCCGTCCATGCGCGGCATTTCCACATCCAGCGTGAGCACGTCGGGGTTCAATTCACGGATCATTTCGCGCGCGATCAATGGATCATTGGCCGTGCCGACGCACTCCATATCCCTCTGTCGGTTGATGATTTCCGCGAGCAAGCTGCGCACCAGCGCCGAATCATCCACCACCACCACCCGAATTTTCTTGCTCATTCCCTCACGCCTTCCTCAAAACAGATCCACCGACCCGCCAGATGTGGTCTTCGCTACGATTGCCGCATTTCCGCGAACCTCCTGGGCCACGAGCGTTTCGGGATGGGTATGTGCCAGCCGCTTCACCATGACTTTGCCGGTCACCGGGAAAAACACCACTTTGCGTGGATAAATATCCAGCACATCCTCGGACATGATGGGAATACGCTCGGTCTGGAGATAGTTCAAAACGAAATTCGTGTTGCGCTCACCCACGTTCATCGTGGTGAAGTTGTGCATCACCTGGGCACCGCCAAAAATCTTGGCTTGCAGCGTCTCACGTCTGGCACCCAGCTTGAGCATTTCGTTGATCAGCAACTCCATCGCGTAAGACCCATAGCGGCCCGAGGCATCCGCCAGATCCCCGTCTGGCAGCATGAAATGGTTCATTCCTCCAATACGGGCCCTGCTGTCCCAGAGACAGGCCGAAATGCAGGACCCCAGCACCGTCATGATGACCATGCTCTCGTCGGACACGAAATATTCACCGGGCAACACCTTCACGGCGTTGTGCTGGAAATGGTGGTCCAGATAAAAGAACGATGCCTCGCCTGGCTTGCGTAGCCGGGCCTTCAACGCCTCCAGGGAAGACTCTTTGGCGACCGAAGCTCCTGTGGCGCAGATGTCTGCGCTCAAGGGCGCAATGCGCGGTGCGCTCCGCCGCTCTGTGGTGTCAAACGCCATGAAAAGGAATCCCTGATAGACCGCTGGCGAAAGGGCGCCGGATCGTAAGCTGGTCATGGAGACTGCGTGGCATGGCAGATACGTTCAACGCCGTTCATACACCGTTTTGCCGCGCAGGGTGAAAAGGTCCCGGGATTCACTGAAATTCTCTGCATGCCCGACGAACAGCATTCCGCCCGGTTTGAGCACCTGGTGAATTCGCTCCAGCACCCTGCGCTGGGTCGGGGCATCAAAATAAATCATGACGTTGCGACAGAAGACCACATCAAAGGGCTCCCGGAACGGCCAGTCATCGCGAATCAGGTTCACGCTCATGAAGTCGATGACCTTGCGCATCTCGGGTTTCGCGCGGACCATGCCTTCATTGCCTCCCTTGCCGCGCAGGAAAAAATGGTGAAGCCGCTCAGGGCTGAGTCCTTTGACATTGTCCAGACGATAAACACCTTGCGCCGCCGTGGCCAGAACGCGAGAGTCGATGTCGCTGGCTGTCAGCTTGAAGGGCGCATTCGGGCCCAGCGCTTCCAGTGCGGTCATGACAATGGAATAAGGCTCCTCCCCGGTGGAGGCGGCATTGCACCAGACGCGCCACGGGGTGCCTGCAGGCTTGCTCTTTAGATGCGCGGCCAGGATTTCGAAATGGTGCTGCTCACGAAAAAACGCCGTCAGATTGGTGGTCAGGGCATTCACGAACTCTTGCCATTCGGGCCCGTCGTGCGTTTCAAGCCAGCTCAGATATTCACTGAAGCTTGTATGACCTGTCTCACGAAGCCGCCGCGAGAGCCGGCTGTAAACCATGGCGTGCTTGCCGTCGTGCAGACTGATACCGGCACGCTGGTAAATGAGCCCCTGCACGCGCGCGAAATCGGCTGCTGTCCAGACAAATTCACGTCCCTGCGACAGGGGTCCGGACGCTGCCGTTGCCGCAACGGCAGCGTCCGCCCGGCCAGATAGGGTGCGCGTTCGCGCTGCAAATGCGGTGCTGGTGGTCTGGGACATATGTTGTTCCAACGAGAAGTCCTGTTTGCTTCATGGACCCTGCGAAGCGTCTCACGGGCCTGTATTGACCTGAACCACCGTTTGAGTGATGCGCCCGTGCTACTCGTCGGCAGTCACCAGCCCCATGTCCACACTGGACATCAGCTTTTCAATATCCAGCAGGATGAGCATGCGCTCGCCTACCGAGCCCAGGCCGAGGATGCAGCCGTTGTCAATCGCGCTTTCAATATCGGGGGCGGCACGGACACTGTCGGCGGCGAGTTCCATGACGTCGCTGACGGAGTCCACCACAATTCCGACCACCCGCTGGCGCAGATTCAGGATGATCACCACGGTGAAGGTGTTGTAGTCTGCCTGGGCGCAGTTGAACTTGATGCGCATGTCCACGATGGGCACGATCGTGCCCCGCAAATTGACCACGCCCTTGATGAATGGGGGCGCATTGGCAATGCGGGTGGGGGGCTCATAGCCACGAATCTCCTGCACCTTCAGGATGTCGATTCCGTATTCTTCCTGGTCCAGTCTGAACGTCAGATATTCCCGGGCACCCAACGCAGTGGTTTCTTCTGATTTTTCCATCACACTCATGGTGATCTTTCCTTTGATGACATTGCCTGCGACGACCTGCGCAGACGCGTTAGCCCAGGAGGCCGTCGGACTTGGGAATCGTCAGCTGCAAATCGGCCGCAGCGGTCCATTTTCGCTATCGACGCTCCAAGTCCGACAGCCTCCGACAGCCTCCTAATGGCGTGCGCGCCGCACCAGCCCACCGGTATCCAGAATCAGGGCCACGGTGCCGTCGCCCAAAATCGTGGCACCCGACACATTGGGGACCTTGCGATAGTTGGATTCGAGGTTCTTGACCACCACCTGGTGCTGGCCCAGCAACTCGTCCACCAGAAGGGCGACACGGCTGCCATCGGCTTCCACCACCACCATGATGTTGCTGGTCTTGCTGGCGTCGAAGCGGGGCACCTGGAATATCTTTTCCAGCGCAATCACGGGCATGTATTCATCCCGCACCTTGACCAGCTGGGACCCTTGCGCCACCGTGCTGACATCTCCCGCCTTGACCTGGAACGACTCCACCACCGACGACAAGGGAAGAATGTAGACCTCGTCACCCACGCCGACCGACATGCCGTCCATGATGGCCAGCGTCAGCGGCAGGCGCACGGACACCCTCATCCCGTAGCCTTCGGCCGAATCGATTTCGACCGAGCCGTTGAGCGCCGCAATGTTGCGCTTGACCACATCCATGCCAACGCCGCGGCCAGACACATCCGTCACCTCGTCGGCGGTGGAAAAGCCCGGTGCAAAAATCAGTTGCCAGACATCGGCATCACTCATGTGCTCGGACACATCCAAACCACGCTCGAGCGCTTTGCTCAGGATCTTTTCGCGCGACAGCCCTTTGCCATCGTCCCGCACCTCGATCACGATTGAGCCGCCTTGATGGGAAGCCGACAGCGTGATGGTGCCATGCTCCGGCTTGCCTTTGGCCAGGCGATCGGCAGGCATTTCGATGCCATGGTCGCAGCTGTTGCGCACCAGGTGGGTCAACGGGTCGGTGATTTTTTCCACCAGCCCCTTGTCCAGTTCCGTGGCCTCACCCAGCGTCACGAGGTCCACCTTCTTGCCGAGTTTGTTCGCCAGATCGCGCAGCATGCGCGGAAAGCGGCTGAATACGATCGACATGGGAATCATGCGAATCGACATGACCGATTCCTGCAGATCGCGGGTGTTGCGGTCGAGATCCGCCAGCCCCGCCAGCAATTGCTGGTAGGCGCCCGCGTCGAGCCCCCGGCTGTTTTGCGCCAGCATGGCCTGGGTGATCACCAACTCGCCCACCAGGTTGATCAGCTGGTCGACCTTGTTCACGGCCACCCGGATCGTTGTCGATTCCATCTGGGCCTGGCTTTGTACCCTGGGCTCCGCTGCCTTGGGCGCCACGGGCTTGGCCGCGGTGGCTGCGGGCACCACAGCAACGTGCGTTGTTGCAACCTGGGCGGGCGCACCGGGCGCATCCTGGAAGAACCCATAGGGCATTTCTGCGCTGCCTGCGCCTTGCGCGGCCGTCTCGGCAGCGGCAACACCGGTAGCCGCTGCATCGCTGATGACCACTTGCTCCTTCGAAACGTGAAAAGCAAAGAGATCCAACAGATCGTCATTGGTCGATGTGGTCTCTATGGCAAATCGGCGGATGCCAGGCTCGACAGCTGGCAGATCGCTGATCGATCCGAGTCCTGGGATGTCACGGAAGAGCTCCTTGATGGCATCCGCCTGCTCCGGTCGCTCCAGCGGGCCGACCTGGATTTGCAGCTGGCGTGGCTGACCAGGCAGAACCGCTGGCGCAGGCACGAACGCAGGCGCTGGCGCGACTGCTGCCACCGCAGCGGGTGCGGGCACCACGGGTGCTGGCACAGCCCCTTCCGGAACCCGGCCTGCAGCCAACTCACTGATGCGGTGCACCAGATCAGTGGTGGAAACCGCCTCGCCCTGCTCTCCCGCCTGGTGGCGCGCCAGCAGACTGCGCGATGCGTCGGCCGATTCAAGCAACACATCCACCATCTGCGAGATAGGTTGAAGTTCATGCCGCCGCAGGCGGTCCAGCAGCGATTCCATCTGGTGCGTCAACTCCGCCACGTCGGCAAAACCGAACGTGGCAGAGCCGCCCTTGATCGAATGCGCGCAACGAAAAATTCCGTTGAGTTCTTCGTCATTGGCACTGGTCAGATCCAGGTCCAGCAGCATGTGCTCCATCTGATCGAGGTTCTCACCCGCTTCTTCGAAAAAGATTTGATAGAACTGGCTCAGATCAAAATCAGCGCCGGCTCCCGATCCTTCTTGGTAGGTTTCCGCCATGGAGGCTCCTGTTGTCTTGCTTTCCGCTGTCCAGACGAATCAGCGGATGACTTTTTGAATCACTTCGATCAAGCGGCTTGGATCGAAGGGCTTCACCAGCCATCCCGTGGCGCCCGCAGCACGGCCCTCCTGTTTCATCTGGTCACTGGATTCAGTGGTCAGAATCAATATGGGGATGGTCTTGAATTTTGGGTGTTCGCGCAACTTGCGCGTCAGGCCAATGCCATCGAGCCGAGGCATGTTCTGATCGGCGAGCACCAGACGGATGTCATGGGCCTCTGCCTTTTCCAGGGCATCCTGCCCATCCACGGCCTCCACCACATGGTAGCCAGCACCCGTGAGAGTGAAGGACACCATTTTTCGCATGGAAGGTGAGTCATCTACGGCGAGGATTGATTGCATGTAAGGCTCCAACTGACTTGAATGTATAGGTTAACCAGCGATGTAAACATCAAAACAGCTCCACAGAACCTGCATCCATCTCGCTCTGGGTCACGGGATTGGGGCGATCAGGGGCCATTTCAGCAAATGGAGCAGCCTCTTCAGAGTCATCATGGCCCATGACTTCCGATGCAAGCCGAAAGGCACAACCCTGGAGCACCTTGGTGGTATGCCAGATCAATTGCGACGCCATGTCCTGAAACTGCAACTCGGTCACGGCCTTGCGCAATGCGGTTTTGGCAGCCACCAGTTCCGGCGAATCGGTGGCCACCACATTGGACAAGGCCGCATTGACCTCTTCAAAACGCTCCAGCAAGTTGTCCGTGGCGTGGTTCAGCAACCCTTCGAGCCGATGCAGGTCGTGCATGACCACCAGCAAAGAGTCCTGCAACTCCGCTGCGACCATGACGGAAACCTGTACTCCGGGTCCTCCGGAGGGTGTGAGCGTAGATTGCATCGTTTTTCCATCCCGGCAAATATTGCAAAGCACGCAAGAAAGCAGATCCTGCGGAACCCGCCATCAAGCACCAGACTTTCACCTTGCACGGTGTTGCTCGTCTGGCGCTCTGCGCCACACACGCCCCGCGTGAAAACATTATTTGTTCCAATATGTATCCTATGATAGCGCCCCTATGGTCACAGCAATACCAGACCATCCTCTAAAGATCCTTCATCTTGAAGATTCTCTTGCCGATCATCGGCTTGCGAAGGCTGTCTTGCGCCGCTCCGGGATGGCATGCACGCTTCAGCATGTGGATACGCTGGAGGCCTTCCAGACCCTGACGACAAACGAGCCCTTTGACATCATCGTGGCAGACTATCGGCTGGCAGGGTTTACCGCGCTGGATGCCTGGCAGCATGTTGCGCGACTGCCTCAGCATCCACCTTTCATCCTGCTCTCGGGCGCCATCGGCGAGGCGGCAGCCGTGGACGCCATGCGGCTGGGGATCGCGGACTACCTCTCCAAAGACGACATGGCGCGCTTACCCCATGTGATGGCGCGTGCCATTGAGGTGCACGAAGCGAGGCGAATGCACGAACTGGCCGTGGCCGAACTGGCCGCATCCCAGCGCCGCCTCGCAGACCTCACGGAGCACCTGCAAACCTCCATCGAGCAAGAGCGAGCGGCCATCGCCCGGGAAATCCATGACGACATCGGGGGCGCCCTCACCGCGGTCCGCTTTGATATCGCCTGGATCGGGCGCCACGCCCATGATCCGGCCATGCAAGAACACGCCACGGCCGCGGCCGACATGCTCCAGCATGCCATTGGCGCCAGCCAGCGCATCATGATGAACCTGCGCCCTCCCATCCTCGATCAGGGGCTGGTCGCCGCCGTCCAGTGGCTGGCCAGCAGTTTCGAGCGGCGCACAGGCGTGCCGACGCTGGTCCGTACGAGCAGCGGAGTCGTCGACATCCCTGCCGAAGTGCAACTGGTAGCCTATCGCACCGCCCAGGAAGCGCTGACCAATGTCGCCAAACATGCCGCGCCGCAGGCCGTTCACATCGACCTGGCAGACAGCGAAGGCGTGCTGACGCTGGAAGTCGCCGACAACGGCTGCGGCATTGAACCCGCCATGCGCGACAAACCCAAGGCTTTTGGCCTGAAGGGGCTGCAGGAGCGGGCGCGCACCGTGAACGGCTGGCTGGACATCAGCAGCCAGCCCGGCAAAGGCACCAGTGTGACGCTCTCGGTTCCCCTCGCATCGCGCGACAATGCACCCCATGAAGGAGCGCCCCCGTGATTCATGTTGTGTTGTGTGATGACCACGCTGTCTTGCGCCGCGGCATACGCGATACGCTGACAGAGGCCCCGGACATCCGGATCACCGGTGAGGCGGGTGGTTACTCGGAATTGCGCGAAGTGCTGCGTGCCGCCACCTGCGATGTGCTGCTGCTGGACCTGAACATGCCCGGACGCAGCGGCCTGGAAGTGCTGGCCAGTGTGCGCGAGACGCACGCCAGCATCAAGGTGCTGGTGGTCTCGATGTATCCGGAAGACCAGTACGCGCTGCGCTGTCTGCGTGCCGGGGCGCAAGGGTATGCGAACAAGGCCAGCGATCCGGTCGAGCTCATTGCCGCCGTGCGCACCGTGATGCAGGGACGCAAATACCTCACACCGGAAGTGGCCCAAATGCTGGCGGAAAGCCTGGCGCAACCTGCAACCGAGGCCCCTCATGCCGCGCTCTCCGAGCGTGAACTGCAAACCCTGGTCAAGATTGCCTCGGGACGCAAGCTGTCGGACATTGCCGAAGAGCTGATGCTGAGCCCCAAGACGGTCAGCGTCTACCGCTCCCGCGTTCTCGAGAAGCTGAAGCTCACCAACAACGCTGAACTGACGGTCTACGCCATCCGCAACGAATTGGTTTGACGCTCCAGGCTACCGCTGGACCTCAAAGAGATCCATGACCTGCTGCATCAAGGCCAGCACCGGCTGCTCCAGCATGGGCAAAGTGGCAGCAATGCCAACCAGTCCGACGGTCAGGGTCACCGGAAAGCCCACCGCATAGACATTCATCTGCGGAGCCACGCGCGAAATGATGCCCAGGGTGAGGTTGACAAACGTCAGCAGCGCGATCATCGGCAGCGCAATCCACAAGGCACTGGAGAACAGCGAGGCCCCCAGTTCGTGCAGCCGCATCTGCCCCAGTGCCTGCAGAAAATTTCCGTCGGCGGGAAAACTGTCAAAACTCTTGACCACGGCCATCAGCACCATCAGGTGCCCATTGATGACCACAAAGAGCAAGGTCGCCATGTTCCCGAAAAATCGTGCGACAGCGCTGACCTGCGCATTGCTCGCCGGGTCGAAGAACGACGCGAAATTCAGCCCCATCTGCAGACCGATGAGTTCCCCCGCCAGCTCCACGGCAGAAAACACCAGCCGCACGGCGAACCCGATGGTCAAGCCCACCACCACCTGCTGGACCACTGCCCCGAGGGCCTCGCGCCCGTTCACGCTGATCACCGGCTGATTGGTCAACACGGCCTGCGCGCACAGTGCAACCAGAAAGGCCAGCCCCACCTTGACCCGCATGGGAATGGCGCGCATCGAGAACACGGGCGCCACCGTAAAAACGGCCAGCACACGCAAGAATGGCCAAAGAATGGGCGAAATCCAGGCCACGAGCTGTGCCTCGGTGAAGGTAATCACGAAAAATCCACCGTCCAGACAGGGAACATGGGCATGGACCGGACGCAGCCAGCCACCCGCACTGGAAGGCACCCACCGCCCGCGCAGTTCGGCGACATCGCCACAGGACTGGTGCATTGGCGCGGCATGCTCACCCTCACCAAGCTGTGTGCCACATCAGGCAACCACGGACGGTATCGATTCAATGGTCCGGCGGATGTAATCCACCAGCGTGCTGATCATCCACGGACCGGCCACCGCAAAGACCACCATGGCGGCGATGAGCTTGGGAACAAAGGCCAGGGTGGCTTCATGGATCTGCGTCACGGCCTGAAAGATGCTGACCAGCAAGCCGACCGCCATCACCACGCCCAGCACGGGCATGGCAATCATCAATAGCAGGGTGAGCGCCTCGCTCCCCATGGTCAAAACCATCTGCGATGTCATAAAACAGCGTCCTCAGGTCACAAAACTGGCGGCCAGCGAGCCAATCAGCAGATTCCAGCCATCGGCCAGAACAAACAGCATCAGCTTGAACGGCAACGCCACCAGCACGGGCGACAACATCATCATGCCCAGGGACATCAGGATGCTGGACACCACCATGTCGATGACCAGAAACGGGATGAAAATCATGAATCCGATCTGGAATGCGGACTTGAGCTCGCTGGTCGCAAAAGCCGGCACCAGTACCCGCAGGGGAGCGGTTTCGGCGGTGACCGTAGCGTCCAGCCGCGCCAGGCGGGAGAAAAGCGCAAAGTCGGACTGCCGGGTCTGCTTGAGCATGAATGCCCGCATCGGTGCCTCGGCTTTTTCCAGCGCCGCCTCGAAGCTGATGGCGTTGGTGGTGTAGGGCACATAGGCATCCTGGTACACGCGGTCCAGCGTGGGCCCCATGACAAAGAACGTGAGAAAAAGCGACAGGCCGATGATGACCTGATTGGGCGGGGCAGACTGCGTACCCAGGGCCTGGCGCAACAGCGACAGCACAATGACGATGCGGGTGAATCCCGTCATCATCAGCAGCACGGCCGGCAGGAATGACAGCGCCGTGAAGAACAGCAATGTCTGGATGGGCACCGAGAAACTGGTTCCCGCGCTGCCCGATCCCACGAGCAAGGGCAACGAGCCGCCACTTTGCGCGACAGCGGGCATATGCACCATGGCCATCGCACCAAATCCCGCCAGCCATGCCGTCGGGCGTGGTATGCGCCACGCCCTGCTTCGGCATCCACCGGCCGCTTCAGACATGGGGGACCTTTTCGGATGTCTGTGCAGCCAGCGCCATTTCGCCGGCAAAAGAAGGCGCCGGAGCCGCCTGCACCGCAGCAGGCGCATTGATGACATGCAGACAGGTAATGTTCTGGGCCGTCACTCCCAGCACCAAACAGGCGCGCGCCCCTTCCGGCCCCACCTCGACGGTCACAACGCGTTGCTGGGGGCCCACCGCCACGGCAGAAAGCACGCGAGACGAGGTGCCCCCCGGCGCGCCACCCGCCGCCTGGCGCAACTGCACGCGCCGCACCAGCCACGGCAAGGCGGCCATGGCCGCCACGAACAGCACCACGATGACCAGCGTCTGGGTCATGCCGGCACTATCCACGGCTGACCCGCCGCAGGCGTTCCGATGGCGTCACCACGTCGGTGAGACGAATGCCGAACTTGTCGTTGACCACCACTACCTCGCCCTGCGCAATCAGGTAGCCGTTGACCAGCACATCCATAGGCTCGCCGGCCAGCGCGTCAAGCTCCACCACAGACCCCTGGGCCAGCTGGAGGATGTATTTGATGGGCACTTTGGTGCGCCCCAGCTCCACCGACAGCTGCACGGGAATGTCGAGCACCATGTTGATGTCGTTGACCGTTCCGTCGCCACCACCAGAGAACGGGCGAACCGGTTCGCCGGACAACGGCCCGCCCTGCTCCGCATCGCCGGGCTTGTCATCGGTGCGCTTTTGTTCTTCCAGGGCCTCGGCCCAGCCGGCAAACGGATCGTCCGCGCTGTCTTTGCCGTCTTTATTGTCTTCAGTGGACATCTTTTTCTCCCAGCCAGTTCATGTCCGCATTGCGCAGGCATTCTTCAATGCGAATCGCATATTTGGAATTGTGGGTGCCATATTGGCACTCAAAAATAGGCACTCCACCAATGGAGGCCCGGATACGGGGTTCCCGGTCCAGTTCAATGAAATCGCCGGGCTTCATGGCCAGCAGCTGCTCCACGGTGGCATCGGCCCGCGCCAGCTCGGCCACCAGGGTCACTTCGGCTGCCTGGATTTCGCGCGTCAATACCCGCACCCAGCGGCGATCCACCTCGATCGAGTCACCCTGCGTGGACGAATACAGCACATCCCGGATCGGCTCCAGGGTGGCATAGGGCATGCAAATATGGATGGCGCCCGAGAGGTCGCCGATTTCCAGCTGAAACGCGGTGGAGACCACAATTTCACTGGGCGTCGCGATGTTTGCGAACTGGGGCTGCATTTCCGAGCGCTGGTATTCCAGATCCAGCGGATAGATACCGTGCCACGCCTTCTTGTATTCGGCGCAGATGACATCCACCAGCCGGTTGATGACGCGCTGCTCGGTGGGCGAAAAATCACGCCCCTCGATCCGGGTCTGAAACTTGCCCACGCCGCCATACAGCGTGTCGATGATGCCGAACACCAAGGAGGGCTCGCACACGATCAGCCCACTGCCGCGCAACGGCCGGACGGCCACAATGTTGAAATTGGTGGGAACCGCCAGTTCGCGCAGAAAGGCGCTGTAGCGCCGCACCGAGACGGTGCCCACGGATATTTCGGGACTGCGGCGGATGAAGTTGAACAACCCGATGCGGAAATTGCGCGCAAACCGCTCGTTGACGATTTCCATCGTCGGCATGCGGCCACGAACAATGCGCTCCTGGCTGGAGAGGTCGTAATTGCGGACAGCCCCCGCCTCAGCGACTTCCTCCACCGATTTCTGACTCTCTCCGGTAACCCCTTCCAGAAGGGCATCCACCTCTTCCTGGGACAGAAATGAATCACTCATGAAAAAATCCTTGCCAGCTCACTGGATGATGAAACTGGAAAACAACACCCGCTGCACAGGGTTCTTTTCGACCTTGCGGCGCGCAGCGGGCTCTTCCGCGTCCTCGTCCTGCACCTCGCGGCGGAGCTTGGCCGACGACACCGGGTAACCCAGCGGACGGGACACTTCCCGCAAGATATCGGAGGCCAGTTTTTCCTTGCCCTCGACCTGCAGCAGTTCTTCCGAGGTGCGCTGCGACACCAGCAAAAGAATGCCGCTGCGAATGCTGGGCAGGTATTGCTTGATCTGCTCGGCCGTCTTGGTGTCCGCCAATTCCAGCGTGATGCCGATCTGCGCAAAACGGTCGCCGCCGGGGTCGGCGAGATTGACCACCATGTTCTCCAGGGGAAGGAAAGTGGGCACCACCTTGGCCGATTCCTTGCGCGCCGGCGCCGAACCATCGTCTTCCTCGGCAAGAGACCGGCTGGCAAGGAACCATGCGGCGCCAGCGCCCACAATGACCAGCAAGGCAAGCACGGCGCCGATCACGATCAGCTTCTTGCTTTTTGCCTTGACCGGTGCGGCAGCGGAAATAGGGGCAGACACGTTGAAAATTCCTTGGAGTAAAAAGCATGCAGTGTGCACGCCTGATGCAACGCACGGTCCACTGAGAGCCCATTATTAGGCGAGTTGCCGGCCAATAATAGCCAGAATAAAAGCCCAAAACCCCGGCATTCCGCCACCTATTGATCCGCCCCTTTGTTGTATCAACTACCGTTCAGGCTGAGCCTGTCGAAGCCCTTCGACAGGCTCAGGGCGAACGGTTCAGACTTCAGCGGGCCGCATCAATAAGAACCTGTTCACGATCTCAGACCGAGAACCCGGCGAGAACGGGCTTTGAAAATCATCCTAAAAACGGCAGTTGGATGCGCCCGCCGGTGCCGTGATCGGGGTACCAGGCAAGACGCGACGACGCGGCGGGCTCATGCCCGCAAGGAGGAGTAACGCCGCATGGTGCCC
>WOZN01000189.1 GCA_011620245.1 Acidovorax sp. | reverse complement strand
TCGAACGCCACGGCTATTTTGCCGCGGACCGCATTGATTCAAAACCCGGTGCGCCCGTCTTCAACCGCACCGTGACCTTGAAAGATTCCTGGACAAAAAACGAAAAAACAGGGGGACACTGAGTCCTGACTTTGCCCCCGAAAAACGTATCTCTTAACTGGGGAATAATTTTGGCTAAGGAGATACGAAGATGGAGAAATTGGCACGAGGGTGGAGACACGCCAATCATTGACGCCAACTGAATTTGGTACTAAATTTAGGCCCACAAAATCTTGGGAGACATCATGCAGTCCATCGCCAACATCAAGTCCATTTCGTACCTGAAGAGTCATGCGGCCCAAATTTCCGAAGAGCTGGAAATGAACGGGAATCCGTTTGTGATCACCCAGAATGGTGAGGCCAGCATGGTGATTGAGAGCGTCAAACAGTTTCAGGAAAAGGAGTCGCTTATTGCGGCTTTGAAAATCATCGCATTGGGCGAGAAGGACCGCCTGCAAGAGAAAGGCATTCCTGCTGCGGGATCACGGGCGCAACTGCTGGCCGCTCGTCAAAACCGCAAATAATGGCGGTCATCGTTCTGCCCGATGCCCAGGCGGACTTGCTTTCACTTCAGGACTACATGCTCGACAAATGGGGCGAAGCCGCATGGCTGAAAGCTGAGGATGAGATTTTTGAAAAGCTGGAGAAGGTTGCCTCTGGCATTTTCAATGGAATGCCTGTTCAAGAATTGGCCTCAGTCGGCATTCTGGACTACCAGAACCTCTATACCTCGCATCACAAATTGGTCTACCGACGGATCGGCAACGATACGTATGTGTACCTCATTGCCGGGCATGGGCAAGACCACCCCACGACTCTGATGAAACGGTTGTTGAACAGGTAACTGGTTCATTTTGGTTTTCAAGGAGATTCACTTATCCTCGATGGAGCTCCCTGCCCTGAAGGTCAGGCGGAGGAAGTAAAAAACACCATGAAGACACCGTGGCGCGACTGGGCGAGGTGTGAAGGCTGTTACATGACGGCTCCCAGCATATTATGGGGCACTGGCTAATAGATAACGCAGCATCTCGCGCGTCGTCATTTGGCGTGCTTCTTTGCGCCAGCAACACAGATGACAGCGCCCAGAGTCACCATGACCATCGTCCAACTCACCGCCTCGTTGAGAAGCAGCGCGGCAAGGCCGAACCCCATAAAAGGTTGGAGTAACTGAAGTTGCCCAACCGCCGCGATTCCACCTTGTGCCAAACCGCGATACCAGAACACAAAGCCGAGCATCATGCTGAAAAGCGACACATAGACCAAACCAATCCACGCCGTCAGACTCACGTGATTGAACGACGCGGGCATGGTCAGCAGTGCAATGGGCAGCATGATTGGCAGTGACAGTACCAACGCCCAACTAATAACTTGCCACCCTCCTAATGTGCGTGAAAGACGCGCGCCTTCGGCATAGCCCAATCCGCACACGACGATGGCGGCCAGCATCAGCAAGTCGCCTTGCAACGAAGCCTCGATACCGCCCATCGCTGCATAGCCAGCGACAAGGACACCACCAAGTATCGAGAACAGCCAAAAGGCCGGTCGAGGACGTTCGCCACCGCGAATCACGGCAAAGATTGCCGTACAGAGCGGCAGCAGCCCGATAAAAACGATCGAATGCGCGGCCGTGATGTGTTGCAACGCCAATGCAGTCAGCAGGGGGAACCCGACCACACAGCCCAAGGCAGTGATAGCAAGGGCAGGAAAATCTGTAGGCTTAGGCCGAGGCTGCCGAAGCAAAAGCAGAAGGGCCAAGCCTAGCAAAGCGGCAATGGTCGCCCGCGCGCAGGTCAGAAACGTTGGGCTGAAGTCGGCGACTGCCGCCCGAGTCGCAGGCAGCGATCCAGCAAAGATCGTCACGCCAATAAGGCCATTGATCCAACCACTTGTTATTTCTTTCACCGAAGGCTCCTGAATTGTCAGCTTGCAGTAGAGCACCGGCGACAGTAGTCAGACCAGACACAGTCCAGTACAATTCGAAGGAACTGTTATCCACGTTTACCCAGAACAGTCGAGAGGAACAGTGAAACGAAGCGGCACCCGGATCGAGGTGGTAATGACGGAAATCCAATCAAGGATCGCCTCTCGCGCCTATTCGCCAGGAACCCGCCTGCCCTCGGTGCGCGCGCAGGCGCAAGCCATGCAGCTCTCGGTTTCGACAGTGGTTGAAGCCTATGCGCGATTGGCAGCCGAAGGTGTCATAGTCTCCCGCCCAGGATCGGGGTTCTACGTGACCGGGCCGGTTGCCCCGCTCGCACTGACAGAAATCGGCCCTAAGCTCGACAGAGAAGTCGATCCATTGTGGGTTTCACGTCAGTCGTTGGAGGCTAGCAGCACCGTGCTCAGACCGGGATGCGGCTGGCTACCCGCTGAATGGATGTATGAAGCAGGTATGCGCCGCGCCCTGCGCACGTTGGCGCGGGCCGATACATTGGAACTGGCCGAGTACGCCACACCGCTCGGTCATCCGCCGCTCCGTCAGTTTCTCTCCCGGAGATTGGCGGGCAGCGGCATTGAGGTAACGCCCGAGCAGATCATGCTCACCGAGTCGGGAACGCAGGCAATCGACTTGATCTGCCGTTTCCTGTTGGAACCCGGCGATACCGTATTGTTGGACGACCCTTGCTATTTCAACTTCCACGCTTTGCTCAAGGCGCATCGCGCGCAAGCCGTGGGAGTGCCCTATACGCCCAATGGGCCTGATGTGGAGGCGTTTGCTGCCGCTTTGAAGGAATACTCACCCCGACTCTACATTACCAACTCGGGCATCCACAATCCGACGAGTGCGGTACTTTCGCCAGTTACCGCGCATCGCATCTTGAAGCTCGCAGATAACTCGGACATTGCAATCGTCGAGGATGACATTTTTGCAGATTTTGAAATCAATCCAGCCCCGAGGCTAGCCGCCTTTGACGGCCTCTCGCGGGTCATCCATATCAGCAGCTTTTCAAAGACTATCTCGGCCTCCGTACGTTGCGGCTATATCGCCGCACGAGCAGACTGGATCGAAAGCCTGGTTGATTTGAAGATCGCCACCACCTTCGGGGGTGGGCGATTGGCTTCCAACATAGTATTGACGGCATTGACCGACAGCGGCTATCGCAAGCACATGGAAACGGTGCGGCTACGGCTGGCAGATGAAATGGTGAAAAC
>WOZN01000251.1 GCA_011620245.1 Acidovorax sp. | reverse complement strand
GCATCCCAAATCCGGCCGTCAAAATGCACAACTTATTACTTTACGAGCCCTAACCGACAGACCACACCGATGTACAGCACCGCATTTCTCGATCTGCCCCCCCTGCAAGCCGCTGCGGGCGAAGTCCACCTGCCGGGCTCCAAGAGCATCTCCAACCGCGTATTGCTGCTGGCTGCGCTGAGCAGCGGCACCACCACCGTGCACGACCTGCTGGCATCCGACGACACCCGTGTGATGCTGGACGCGCTGCGCCAGATCGGCTGCATGGTGGACGAGACCGGGGGCAGCACCGTGCGCATCACCGGTCTGGGCGGCCGCGCGCCCCAATCACCCGCCAAAATCTTCCTGGGCAACGCCGGCACGGCCATGCGGCCCCTTACAGCGGCGCTGGCATTGCTGGGCGGCGAGTTCGAGCTGTCGGGTGTGCCGCGCATGCACGAACGCCCGATTGGCGATCTGGTCGATGCGCTGCGCCAGCTGGGCTGCCGGATCGACTACCTGGGCAATGACGGCTACCCGCCGCTGCGCATCGCCCACGCCCAGGGCGTTCCGGCATTGGCGCTGTCGGCACCGATCCGCGTGCGCGGCGATATGTCCAGCCAGTTCCTCACCGCCCTGCTCATGGCGCTGCCACTGGCGGCTGGCACGCAAAGCATCGTGATCGAGGTGGTGGGCGAGCTGATCTCCAGGCCCTATATCGCCATCACCCTGCAACTGCTGGCGCGCTTCGGCATCGTGGTCGAGCACCAAAACTGGCAACGTTTCACGATTGCAGCGGGCAGCCGCTACCAGTCGCCCGGCGACATCCATGTGGAGGCAGATGCCTCATCTGCTAGCTATTTCATAGCTATTGGCGCAATAGCAGCAAGCGCTGGAGGCCAAAAAGGCATCAAGATTCAAGGCGTGGGCCTGGATTCGATACAGGGCGACATCCGCTTTGTCGAAGCAGCCCGGGCCATGGGCGCCGTGGTCACAGGCGGGCCCAACTGGCTGCAGATCGAACGCGGCGCATGGCCCCTTCAGGCCATTGACCTGGATTGCAACCACATCCCGGATGCCGCCATGACGCTGGCCGTGATGGCGCTGTATGCCAAGGGCACCACCACCCTGCGCAACATCGCCAGCTGGCGCGTGAAGGAAACCGACCGCATCGCCGCCATGGCTACCGAGTTGCGCAAACTGGGCGCCACGGTGGAGGAAGGTGCGGATTTCATTCGGGTCACGCCGCCCGCGCAGACCACGGACTGGCAAGCCGCCAGCATCCACACCTACGACGACCACCGCGTGGCCATGTGCTTCTCGCTGGCAGCCTTCAACCCCGCCGGCCTGCCCGTGCGCATCGAAGACCCCAAATGCGTGGCCAAGACCTTTCCGGACTATTTCGAGGCCCTGTTCTCGGTGGCCCAGGCGGAAACCGCACGCATCCCGGTGATCTGCATCGACGGCCCCACCGCCTCGGGCAAGGGCACGGTGGCGGCGGCTGTGGCGCAGCGTCTGGGCTATCGCTTCCTGGACTCGGGGGCGATATACCGCATCACGGCTCTGGCTGCGCTTCGCGCCGGTCTGGCCATTGATGCGGACCATGAAGCACGCATTGCCACCCTGGCCCAGACCCTGCCCGTGCGTTTTGAAGACGGCAGGGTGTTGCTCGGTGGCGACGATGTGACCGATACCATCCGCACCGAAGAAGCCGGCATGAACGCCTCCCGCGTATCGGCCCTGCCCACCGTGCGCAAGGCCCTGGTGAACCTGCAGCACAGCTTTCGGCGCCTGCCGGGCCTGGTGGCCGATGGCCGGGACATGGGCACGGTGATCTTCCCGGACGCCCCTTTGAAGGTGTATCTGACGGCCAGCGCCGCCTGCCGCGCCGACCGCCGTTACAAACAATTGATTTCAAAGGGTTTTTCGGCTAGTATTGACGACCTTCGCGCAGATCTCGAAGCACGCGACGCAAAGGATAGCTCCCGCAGTGTCGCACCCCTCAAGCCCGCGCAAGACGCTCTGGTCCTGGACAACTCCACCTTGACGATTGATGAAGTCGTCGAGCAGGTGTTGGCCTGGTGGCAGGAGCTGCAGCCTTTCGCAGTCACTGCGCAGGGCTGAAACATGTGGGGCCCTCATGAATAATCTTGGCCCCCAGGCAAGCTCGAAAGTCCTTGCAACAGGCCCACGCAACCCCCTGCCGCGCGCCAGCGCACAGGTTGTGTGGATCGATAACCTAAACCGCGGCTCTGCCGCAAAAAACGACCGCAAGCAGCTATAAAAACAGCAGCAATGGTGCTGCTGGAATCCTGTTTGTGGCAAGGAAACACATGTCCGAATCTTTTGCCGCCCTTTTTGAAGAATCCCTGCAGCATACGGAAATGCGCCCAGGCGAAGTGATCACCGCCGAAGTCGTGCGTGTCGAGCACAACTTCGTCGTGGTCAACGCCGGCCTCAAGTCCGAAGCCTATGTGCCGCTGGAAGAGTTCAAGAACGACAAGGGCGAAATCGAAGTCCAGGTGGGTGACTTCGTCTCGGTGGCCATTGGCTCCATCGAAAACGGCTACGGCGACACCATCCTGTCGCGCGACACCGCCAAGCGTCTGGCTTCGTGGATGAGCCTGGAAAAGGCCCTCGAATCCGGCGAATTCGTCACTGGCACGACCAGTGGCAAGGTCAAGGGCGGCCTGACCGTCCTGGTCAACGGCATCCGCGCATTCCTGCCCGGTTCGCTGATCGATACGCGTCCGATCAAGGATCTGACGCCGTATGAAAACAAGACCATGGAATTCAAGGTCATCAAGCTCGACCGCAAGCGCAACAACGTGGTGCTGAGCCGCCGCGCCGTGGTGGAAGCCTCCATGGGCGAAGAACGCGCCAAGCTGATGGAAACCCTGAAAGAAGGCTCCATTGTTCATGGCGTGGTCAAGAACATCACCGAATACGGTGCATTCGTGGACCTGGGCGGCATCGACGGCCTGCTGCACATCACCGACATGGCATGGCGCCGCGTGCGTCACCCATCCGAAGTGGTGACGGCGGGTCAGGAAATCACGGCCAAGATCCTCAAGTTCGACACCGAAAAGAACCGTGTCTCGCTGGGTCTCAAGCAAATGGGCGACGACCCCTGGATGGGCGTCAACCGCCGCTACCCCCAGGGCACGCGCCTGTTCGGCAAGATCACGAACATCGCCGACTACGGCGCGTTCGTCG
>WOZN01000001.1:5168-15469 GCA_011620245.1 Acidovorax sp. | reverse complement strand
GGTCCTCGCCGATGCGAAGGTGCCAGCATGAGGGCCCCGGCATTGACCGTGACCCAACCGGCCGGCGTGCTGGGTACGGAACGCTCCGGGCTCGACCTGTGTTTTCACGCCAATACAAGCAATACAAGAACAAGATGCTCTTGTCGGTGTGCTACACCTCACTTTTGGCGTGTGCCGCGCCCCTTTCGCTTTGAGTGGGCGTGAAGCCTCCGATCTCTAAAAACGTGTCGCGTCTTTCACGCACGAACCGCTCGGTCGCATCAAGCGGTTCATCCCGATCCCATCGACCCGCGCCTCGAAGAGCACATTCCCAGTTCAACCTAGCAGCCAAGTCGGACTTGGCAGTTCAATCCATCAAAACCCGTGTTGCTTGCCTGGAGCAGGCCAGCAAAGCAACGGTCCAACGCCAACTGACCGATGCCGAGCGTGCGGTTCGTTTGACCCATGTCCTCAACCATCCCGAGTCTTCATCCGTCTATGGGCCATTGAGGGAATTTCTGAAACGGGCTTTGGGTTGCGAGTTCAAATCATGAGCGATGGAGACCTCTATTGAAGGCCGATTTTGGAAGTTGAAACTTTGACCCGATGGGGCTGAACCGCCGCCCAGCGTTGGTGTGACGAATAACAGCTGGCGAAGTACCGCCATTCCCACTTCAGCCGATATTTTTGTTCGCAGGTTTTTCCGCAGTCCCGTCTTGGTTACATCTGCATAATGCAAGAGGTTCTGATCACTCTGTCCCGCTGCGGGAAAAAGCATGGATAACGTCTTTGATTTCCGCAATCGGCTCATCAACGAATACAGCTCGTTTTCTCGTAGTTTTTCCAAGGTTTCCGCCCAGGACATCCTGTCCAAGGTGGAGCAGGAATACGACCGTGGCCGCTACTGGCCCGAGCCGCTGATCCAGATCAACCCGAATTACAAACGGCAAAGCACCGTCCAGCAACTGGCGCAAGAGGGGATGCTTCATGCCAGTTGCGCTCACATCTTTCAGACGGGTAAAACCGAGGGCAAAGCGACAGACCTGCACCTTTATGTGCATCAGCTGCAGGCGTTGGCCAAGGCGCACAAGCATCAGAGCTACGTGGTCACCACCGGCACGGGCTCGGGCAAGTCGCTTGCGTTCTTTGTGCCCATCATCGACCGCATCCTGAAAGCCAAGGCAGCCGACTCCCAAAAGCGCACGCGCGCCATTGTCATCTACCCGATGAACGCCCTGGCCAACAGCCAGTTGGAAGAGCTGGACAAGTTCCTGCACGGCTATCCAGAAGACCAGAAGCCCTTTACCGTGGCCCGCTACACAGGGCAGGAAAGCGCTGCCGAGCGACAGGAGATAGCCAGCAACCCGCCCGACATCCTGCTCACCAACTTCATGATGCTGGAGTTGATCCTGACCCGTTTCGAAGACGTGGACAGGCGCGTGGTCGAGCATTGCCAGGGCCTGGAATTTTTGGTGCTGGATGAACTGCACACCTACCGGGGGCGCCAGGGAGCGGACGTGGCTTTGCTGGTGCGGCGCCTGCGCGAGCGCTTACAAGCCCGTCAGCTCGTGTGCATTGGCACATCGGCCACCATGTCATCCACAGGCACACAGGCAGACAGAAACCAGACCGTCGCCAAGGTTGCCAGCCTGCTGTTTGGCGCTCAGATCACCGAGCAAGACGTGATTGGTGAGACCCTGGAGCGGGTCACCAACCCCGCCAAGGACATCCAGGCCGTCAAATCGCTATTGAAATCAGCGTTGCTGAAAGAGAGTTATCACTGGCCGGACTTCGCCGCATTCCGCGACGACCCGTTGGCCGTGTGGGTGGAGTTGAGCCTTGGCATTGAACTGCCCCTCGATGAGCCACCCCGGCGGGCCAAGCCTGTGACCCTGGGCGATGCCGCCAAGCGCCTGGCCGATGATGCGCAATGCACGCTGGAAGAGGCGCATGCCGGTCTGCAGCGTTTCCTGGTGGCGGCGCACGATGTCAAAACGCCCCAGGGGCGTGCACCCTTTGCCTTCAAGCTGCACCAATTCATCAGTGGCCCCGGCAAGGTGCTGGCCACGCTGGAGCCCGAGGGCGTGCGCCACATCACCCTGGACGCCCAACGCTACGCGCCTGGCCGCCAGGACGAGGGTACGCAGCTCTACCCTGTGCATTTCTGTCGCGATTGCGGGCAGGAGTACCACCCGGTGTGGCGTTCGGGCCAGGCGCCGGTGGAATACGCCCCGCGCGAGATCGACGACATCTCGGGCGATGACGATGAAAACGCCCGCTACGGTTTTCTGTGCCCGGCCAGGCTAAGCCAGACCTACCGTGGCAGCATTGAAGACCTGCCCGAATCCTGGCTCGACCTCACCAAGGCCGAGCCCAAGGTCAAAAGCACCTATCGCAAATATGTACCCGAAGACGTTCAGGTCAGTCCTCAGGGCTGGCAAGGCCGTGGCGGTGGCGACTACTGGTTCATCCCCGGCAAATTCCGTTTTTGCCTGAACTGCGGGCAGACCCACGAAGTGCACGGCAAGGACATCAACCGCCTCGCCAGTCTGTCGGGAGAAGGGCGCTCGTCTGCCACCACCATCCTCACGCTCAGCGCCATCCGGCAGCTGTTCGCAGTGCAAGACCTGCCCGCCGACCAGCCAGACCCACGCAAACTGCTGGGGTTTACCGATAACCGCCAGGATGCGGCCCTGCAGGCTGGGCATTTCAATGATTTCGTGTTTCTGCTGACGTTGCGCTCGGCCTTGATTGGCGCGCTGCAGAACCACCAGGGCATGCTGACCGAAGAAACCCTGGCAGACGCTGTCTTCAAGTCCCTGGGTTTTGACAAGACCGATTTCGGCACCCTGGCCGAATACCTGCGCACACCGAAGCTCATGGGGCTGGCCCGGCAGGATGCACAGCGCACCATGCGCTTCATCATTGGCTACAGGCTCTTGCGTGACCTGCGGCGCGGCTGGCGTTTCAACAACCCCAACCTGGACCAGCTTAATCTGCTGTCCATCGCTTATCGCGGGCTGGATGAATTCGTGGCTGAGTCTCCCTTGTTCGCCGCCCATCCCGTGCTGGCCCGCATCAGCCCAGAGCAGCGCGCCACCCTCGCGAACATGCTTTTTGACAGCATGCGTCGCAGCCTGTGTCTGGAAACCCGCTACCTCGACCCCGTGGAGCAAGACAAGGCCAAGGCCACCGCCCATCAATACCTCAATGAACGCTGGGCTTTCGCTTCCGACGAAAACTTGGAGACGGCCAAGTACCTCATCCTGACCAAGCGCCCTGAATACAAGGGAAAGCCGCGAACAGACCTGGTGCCGGGCGGCTCCCGTTCACGTTTGCTCAAAGACATCAAGGCCGCCAAGTTCTGGAAAGACAGTTCGGCCGCTACTCAAGTGGCGACGTGGAAAGACCCCCAATGGGTGGAGCTGACGGAGCAACTGCTCCAGGCCGCTTCACATTTCGGCTACGTGCACAAGCTGGATGTAGAAGGTGCTGTGGTTGGCTGGCGCCTTAACGCATCTTCCATGGACTGGCGCCTGGTGGATGAATCACAAGCCCTCGAAGACGGTAAGCACAACCAGTATTTCCGCACCCTGTATTTGGCAGTGGCTCAAACCTTGCGCGAGCAGGGGCACCCTTTGTTCGACTTCGAGGCCCAGGAACACACCGCGCAGGTGGACGCCAGCCGCCGTCAACTGCTTGAGCAGCGCTTTCGCTATACCGAAAAAGACCGCAAAGACTGGCTGGCCAACCCGGCGCATGAAGCACCACTGGAGCGCTTGCCCGTCATGTTCTGCTCGCCCACCATGGAGCTGGGCGTCGATATTTCGGCCCTGAACACGGTGTACCTGCGCAACGTGCCACCCACACCCGCCAACTACGCCCAGCGTAGTGGCCGGGCAGGGCGCTCGGGCCAGCAAGCCTTGGTCATCACCTACTGCGCTGCGCTCAGCCCGCACGACCAATGGTTTTTCCACCATGCCACCGAAATGGTGCACGGCATCGTCAAGCCACCCACACTGGACCTGGCCAACCGCGATCTGGTCGAGAGCCACCTGCACGCCGTCTGGATGGCTGCCGCGCAGTTGGAGCTCGACACCAGCATTTCGCCGTTGCTCGACCTTGAAAAACCCGACAAGCCATTGCAACCGGCGCTACAAGAAAAGCTAACAGCCCCCGAGGTCACTGCGCGCGCCCTGCAAAGCACCCAGGGCTTCATGGCCCAGCTCGCGCCGGTGCTGGCGGGCAGCGCCTGGTTTTCAGCCGAGCAGATAGATGCCACCGTGCGGCGCGCCGCTGCCGATTTCAGCGCAGCCTTTGAGCGCTGGCGCGTGCTGGTGGACGCCACCCGCAAGCAAATGGACATGGCCAACCAGGTGGTCAAAAGCTACACCACCAGCCACGCCGAAAAGCAGAACGCCCAGCGCCGCTACGGCGACGCTGCCCGCCAATATGCGGTGCTGCTCAAGTCGGGCAACGGCCAGAACTCTGACTTTTACACCTACCGCTACCTGGCCAGCCAGGGCTTTCTACCGGGCTACAACTTTCCGCGCCTGCCCCTCATGGCCTGGATACCCGCCAAGGGTGGCATGGCCGCCAAAGGCAAGGACGACGAAGGCAGCATGGTCAGCCGCCCGCGCTTTTTGGCGCTGTCTGAATTCGGGCCACGCAGTCTTATCTACCACCAGGGCCGCATGTACCGCGTGGTGCGCGCCAAACTCAACGTCGGCTCGGCGGACCACATCTCGGGCAACAGCCAGCTTGCCACCGTGGCCAGCCGCGTCTGCAGCCAGTGCGGCTACGCCCACATGGGGGACGAAGACGGCACCGAGCCGCACCACAACCTGTGCGAAAACTGCGGCGCCTTGCTCACCGACCTGGACTGGGTGCGCAGCCTCTACCGCATCGAAACCGTCGAAACCATTCCGGTCGAGCGCATTTCCATCAACGACGAAGACCGCCAGCGCCAGGGCTTTGAGCTGCAAACCACCTACCGCTTTCTGCCAGGGCCCGACGGCCAGATTGCCCAGCACAAGTCGCAGGTGACCGGCCTGGATGGCACTGCCGAAGACCCTCTGGCCACTCTCACCTACGCCCCTGCTGCGCAAATCTGGCGCATCAACCGGGGCTGGCGCCGTCGCAAGAATAAAGACCAACTCGGCTTCTACATCAACCCCATCACCGGGCAGTGGAGCAAGAAAGACGAGCCCGGCGCGACCGAAGATTCAGACGCCACCGAGACCGACCTGCTCGACAAGGTGCCCAACCAGCAGATCGTCCCGTTCGTCGAGGACCACCGCAACATCCTGATCCTCGCGCCCGCCAAACCGCTGGAACTGGAGGCCATGGCCACCCTGCAGGCGGCCCTCAAGCGTGGCATCGAAATGACCTTCCAGATCGAAGAATCCGAACTGGTGGCCGAACCCCTGCCCAAGCAAGATGACCGCAAAGCCCTGCTGTTCTACGAAGCGGCCGAGGGCGGCGCGGGCGTGCTCACCCGCTTGGCCACCGAGCCCGGGGCCATGGCGCAGGTGGCTGCGCAGGCTTTGCGCCTGATGCACCATGCCCAGCCCACGGGCCCCTGGACGGTCGATGGCTTGGCGGCGCTTGAGCAAAAAACCGCCACCGGCCAGAGCATTTGCGAAGCCGGTTGCTACCAGTGCCTGCTGTCGTACTTCAACCAGCCCGACCACGACCACATCAACCGCCGCAACGCCCAGGCCATCGAAATGCTGGTTACCCTGGCCAATGCCCAGGTTGCCCCTGCTCCTGATGAACCCGTCCCGAAACCCAGGGCCAGCGTACAGGCCCCGACAGATGCAGCAAGCCTCGACAGCCTGTTCACACAATGGCAGCAAGCCCTGCAGGCAGGCGGCTACCGTGAACCCGACCAGTACCAGGTGCCGGTGCTGGGCGGCCAGCTCACCGTGGCGGCCCACTACAAGGCGGCGCGCGCGGTGGTGGTGCTTGCCGCACCCAGCTCAGCGCACGCCGCAGCACTGCTGGACAAAGGCTACACCTTGATTGAAATGCCAGACCCCACCCAATGGAGCGCGCAATTCAGTCAGAACCCCCTTGCATTCGGTTGAAGACACAACGATGCTGGCAAGTCATACAATAAACGTTAATAAATTCATTAAGGATTGCGGTATGACATTGCGAGCCAGAGACATCATCCCCATCAGTGAAGCGCGAGCCCGCCTCACCGAGCTGGCCGAAGACGTGGTCGGCACCGGGTCCGAGAAAGTGCTCACCAAAAACGGCTCCAGCTATGTGGCACTGGTCGATGCGAAAAGGCTCGACTACTACCATGCCCTAGAGCTTGAACATGCTGGCCTGGTGCTGTTGGCAGATGCCGAAACCGCCCTGCGGCAGGTGTTAGCGGGCGAGCGCATCGCCCCCGCAGCGCTGGACGATTTGCTGGCCGACTGATGCCGCGCCCAGTCAACGCCCAAGTCGGTGCCACGCCCAATTTTGCTGCCAGCTTGCAAGCAGTTCATGCCTTCATGGTGGAGCAAGATGCCGCCAGTGCAGCGGCGCGGCTTGCGCAGCTCAAACGGGACTTGCGCGAGATGAAAACGCTGCTGGGCTGGTCGCCCGCCAGTGGCCGTCCAGCGCGGTTTATGCATGCTCAATCGGCGCAGGCCCACCTGCGCCTGGCCGCTGTGCAGCAAATGGCGCAGTCGGCGGGCTTGCCCCATTTGCGTGAATACGTCATCGGTCCGTATGTTGTTTTGTACGCCCACTCAGACACCGAGGTCGTCTTGCTTGCACTCAAGCACCAACGCCAGCTCACCTACATCGCACACCAATGACCACCGACACCCTTGACTACCGCCCCGGCAACCTGGTGCGCGCCCGTGGCCGCGAATGGGTGGTGCAGGCCGATACGCACCAGGGCGACGTGGGCAGCCTGCTGCGCCTGCGCCCCCTGGGCGGTGCGGACGAAGACATCATCGCCCTGATCCCCGAGCTGGAATTCGAGCCCGTCACCCCCGCCACCTTTGCCTGGCCCAACCCCGCGCAGGCCGGCAACCATGCCGCCGCGCTGCTGTTGCGCGACGCCCTGCGCCTGAAGCTGCGCGCGGGCGGCGGGCCGTTCCGCTCGTTTGGCAACATCGCCGTCGAGCCGCGCGCCTACCAGCTCGTGCCCTTGCTCATGGCCTTGCGCCTGACCACCGTGCGCCTCTTGATTGCCGACGACGTGGGTATCGGCAAAACCATCGAAGCCGGGCTGGTTGCCCGCGAACTCATCGACCGGGGCGAAGTCGCCCGCCTGGCCGTGCTGTGCCCGCCGCATTTGGTCGAGCAATGGCAGGCCGAACTGCAAAACCGCTTCAACCTGCAGGCCGTGGCCCTCACATCGGCCAGTGCCAGTCGCATCGAGCGCGACCTGCCGCACGGCGTGGGCCTGTTCGACCAGCACCCCATCGTGGTGGTCAGCTTGGACTACATCAAGAGCGAGCGCCACCGCGAGCACTTTTTGAGCATCGCCCCCGAATGCATCATCGTGGACGAGGCGCATACCTGTGCCAGCAGCGGCGCGGGCAAGCAACTGCGCTTCGAGTTGCTGCAGCGCCTGGCCAAAGATGCTGAACGCCACTTGCTGCTGCTCACCGCCACCCCGCACTCGGGCGACGAAGCCGCGTTTTACAACCTGCTGTCTTTGCTCGACCCCGCCTTTGTGGGACTGCAAAGCCGCACCTCGGCCGACGACCCGCTGCGCCAGCAACTGGCCCGCCACTTCGTGCAGCGCCGCCGCAAGGACATCGTGGAATGGCAGGCCGAAACCCACGACGGCCGGGGCTTTGCCCGCCGCATGAAGACCGAGCTGACCTACAAGCTCACCGGCGACTGGGGCGCCTTTTTTGACGCGGTGCAAACCTACTGCCGCGAAATGGCCGAATCGGCCGAATCGGCCGAATCGGTCGAGCAAACGCAGCAAGGCAGCGCCCGCTTGATCTGGTACGCCACCCTGGCCCTGCTGCGCTGCGTGGCCTCGTCCCCGGCGGCGGCCGTCAAGGCGCTCACCACCCGGCTGGAGGGCAAAACGGCGGGCCTGGGCAGCGCCGACGAAGATGACCTGCTCGAAGACGACCGCCTGCACGACGGCGGCGCCGACGACCTGCACGGCAACGACCTGGAACCCGCAGGCCAGCTGGACGACGCCCACACCGCCCTGCAAGACGCCGCGCGCCTGCAGGCCCTGATTGCCGAAGCCCGGCGCCTGAGCGGCAAGGGCGGCGACCCCAAACTTGCCGCCCTCATCGCCCACATGGAAGGCCTGGTCCAAGACGGCTATGCCCCCGTGGTGTTCTGCCGCTACGTGGCCACCGCGCATTACGTGGCCGCCGAGCTCAAAAAACATTTCCCCCAGGTGCTGGTGGACGTGGTCACCGGCGAACTCAGCCCCGAAGAGCGCCGCGAAAAGATAGAAGGCATGGAAGAGGGCGAGGGCACCCAGGCTGGCCGCATTCTGGTGGCCACCGACTGCCTGTCCGAAGGCATCAACCTGCAGCACCTGTTCACCGCTGTCGTCCATTACGACCTGGCCTGGAACCCCACCCGCCATGAACAGCGCGAGGGCCGCGTGGACCGCTTTGGCCAGCAAGCCCCCGAGGTGCGCTGCACCATGCTTTATGGGCAAGACAACCCGGTCGATGGCTTCGTGCTCAACGTCATCCTGCGCAAGGGCGAGGCCATTCAAAAAGAGCTGGGCGTGCTCGTGCCCATGCCCGAAGACAGACAGCGCATCAACCAGGCCCTCATCAAGGCCGCGCTGATGAAGCGCGAAAACCGCAACAGCGCCCAAGCCCAACTGGGCTTTGACTTTGAAGAAGCCGAGGCCCTGCTGGCCCCGCTGCAAACCCGGTGGACCGATGCGCTCGAAAAAGCCAAGGCCAACCGCACCGTGTTTGCCCAGCGCCGCATCCGCCCCGACGAAGTGCTGCCCGAATGGCAAAAACAGCAAGCCGCCCTGGGCAGCCATGCCGACGTGCAGCGCTTTGTGCAAAGCGCCTGCGCGCGCCTGGGCGCCCCGCTGGAGGCCGCGCGGCGCAACACCCACCGCCTGCACACCCAGCACCTGCCCGAAGCCCTGCGCCAGCGCCTGGCCGACGAAGGCCTGGTGCCCGAAGGCGCCACCCGCGCCGCCCACACCACGCTGACGCTGGACTTTGCCGAACTGCACCGCAGCCACCCCCTGGTGAGCGTGCTGGCCGACCACCTGCTTGAAAACGCCCTGCAATCGGGCGAAGGCGCCACCCCCACCGCCAGTATCACCGCGCGCTGCGCCGCCACCATCACCGACGCGGTCGATGTGGTCACCACCGTCGTGCTGCTGCGCCTGCGCCACCAGCTGGGTTACGTGCGCCGCCGCCAGCCCTACCAAATGATGGCCGAAGAAACCGTGGCCCTGGCCGTCAAAGGTCGCAGCAACCCCGAATGGCTGAGCAACGACACCACCGCCCAGTTGCTGGAGTGCGTGCCCACCGCCAATCTGCCGCGCGAGGCCATGGCCCGCGAAGTGGCCCAGGCCCTGCAGTTCCTGGCCGCCCACCCCGAGCGCCTGCAAGCCCTGGCCCACGAGCGCGCCCAAACCCTGCTGGCCGACCACCGCCGCGTGCGCGAAGCCGCCCGCGACGTGGGCCAGTACAGCGTGGCACCCTGCCTGCCGGTGGACGTGATGGGCGTGTACGTGCTGCTGCCCGATGCGCTGTAGCCAGTTGCGCCACTGTTTTGCTATGGTTTTTGACGAATTTTTGAGGCGAAGAAAACCACTGCAGCGCTTTGAGTGCAAGCGCAACATGCTCTCATTTTGATACCGAATTTATAAAAAAAGTAGCCGCCCATGAGAAGCGTTCGCCGCCACACCGCCGCCCTCAACCTGCCCACCCTGCGGCTCGAAGGCGGCTTGTTCTTGCCCGACGTGCTGGCCAAGGCCGCCCACGGCAGCGCCCGCCTGCAAACCGAGGCCGACTACCGCCTGCCCAGGGGCCTGCAGTTCAAAGACGAAATCGGCCGCGCCTTTCAAATTGCCAGCGCCCAGTGGCGCAGCTTTGCCCCGTTGCTGGAGCGCGCCGATTACGACCCCCAGCACGCCACCGCCAGCTTCATCACCGAGCTGCTTTGCGACGCCCTGGCCTACCCCAGCGTGGCCGCCAGCACCGGCATCACCCTGGGCGAGGGCACTGATGCGCGCCACTACCCCATCACCCACCTGGCCAGCGCGCCCGGTGCCGGTGGTCACGGCGGCCCCAGCCTGCCCATCGTCATCGCCCCCCACACCCTGGGCCTGGACGAGCCCGACGCCCGCTTCGCCA
>WOZN01000001.1:0-5068 GCA_011620245.1 Acidovorax sp. | reverse complement strand
CGCCAGGCCCTGCAAAGCGGCAGCCTGAGCCCGCCAGACTACTTTGCCCAGCTGCTGCGGCTCATTTACCGCTGCATCTTCACCTTCAGCGTGGAAGAGCGCGGCCTCATCCCCCTGCAACCCAGCGCGCAAGAAGCGCAAGACAACCCCGCCGCCGCCCGCGCCAAGTCCGCCGCCGCCCAGGCCTACGCCCAAGGCTACGCCCTGGCCCGCCTGCGCGACCTGGCCCTGCGCCGGCGCGCCCGCACCCGTTTTGATGACCTGTGGCAGGCCGTCAAAATCGTTTTCCAAGGCCTGGGCCACGGCCAGAGCCGCCTGGGCCTGCCCGCACTGGGCGGCCTGTTTGCACCGCACCAGTGCCCGCACCTGGACGCCGCCCGGCTCACCAACGCCGACCTGCTGGCCGCCATGCACGCCCTGCGCTGGGCCCCCACCCCCGGCGGCGGCCCGCTGGCACCCATCGACTACCGCAACATGGGCACCGAAGAACTGGGCAGCGTGTATGAAAGCCTGCTGGAGTTAGTGCCCGAGGTGGACTTGCACGCCCGCCGTTTCGGCTTTGTCGGCCTGGCGAACGAGGGCACGTCCATCGTTGCGGTGGCCGGCAACGACCGCAAACTCACCGGCAGCTACTACACCCCCGACAGCCTGGTGCAAGAGCTCATCCGCAGCGCCCTCGACCCCGTGATTGCCCAGCGCCTGGCGCAAAACCCCGCGCAACCGGTGGATGCCCTGCTGGCCATCCGCGTGATAGACCCCGCCTGTGGCAGTGGCCACTTCTTGCTGGCCGCCGCCCGCCGCCTGGCCGAAAAACTCGCCGCCCTGCGCGCCCCCGACGGCGCCGTCACGCCGCCCGCCTACCGCCACGCCCTGCGCGAAGTGATAGGCCGCTGCATCTTTGGCGTGGACCGCAACCCCATGGCCGTGGAGCTGGCGCGCACCGCCCTGTGGCTGGAAGGCTTTGAAGAAGGCCGCCCGCTGGGCTTTCTGGACCACCACCTGCAAGTGGGCGACGCCCTGCTGGGCCTGACCGACCTGCACGCGCTTGAAAAAGGCATTGCCAAAGACGCCTTCAAACCGTTGAGTGGCGACGACAAGGAGGTGTGCAAAGCCTTGGCCAGACAAAACGCCGCTGCCCTCAAGCAACTGGCCAAAGACGTGCAAAGCGGCCAGCAGCTGCTGGCCTTTGCCACCGATACCGGCCTGCAAGCCCTGCAAGCGCTCGAAGCCCTGGGCGCAGACACCCCCGAAGACGTGGCCGCGCAAGAGCGCGCCTACACTCAAATATGTGAGCAGCTCGCGCACAGCCCGCTTGCCCTGGCGGCCGATTTGGCTGTAGGTGCCTACCTGCTGCCCAAAACGCCGGACACCGCCACCCAGGTGCCCACCAGCGAAACCCTGCACACCGCCCTGACGGCCCCGCACCGGCTGGCCGAGCCCACACACCCGCACAGTGCCGCAGTGGCCGCCGCCCGCGCCGCCTGCCAGCAGGCGCGCGTGCTGCACTGGCCGCTGGCCTTTGCGCAGGTGTTTGCCGCCGGCGGGTTTGACTGCGTGTTGGGCAACCCGCCGTGGGAGCGCATCAAGCTGCAGGAAGAAGAATTTTTTGCCACCCGCCACCCCGCCGTGGCCAACGCCAGCAACAAGGCCGAGCGCAGCCGCTGCATCGAAGCCCTGCGCCAGGGCACGCTGGCGCAGCAACTGACCAGCAGCGCGGGTCACCCGCCGTTGGGCGGCGAAAGCGAGGCCGAGCAGCGCCTGTACGCCGAATTCATCAGCGCCCGGCGCACCGCAGAGGCCAGCAGCGTGTTCATGCACGTCGATGACGACGAGGGCGGACGCTACCCGCTCACCGGCGTGGGCGATGTGAACACCTACGCGCTGTTTGCCGAAACCATGCTGCACATCACCGCGCCCACAGGCCGCGCGGGCTTTATCGTGCCCACCGGCATTGCCACCGACGACAGCACCAAGGCCTACTTTGGCCACATCACGCAAAGCGGGCGGCTGGTCAGCCTGTACGACATTGAAAACCGCTCCAAGCTGTTTGCCGCCGTGGACAGCCGTATGAAGTTCTGCCTCATCACGCTGGGCCAGGCAGACGCCGCCGAATTTGTCTGCTTTGCCGGGCAAGTCGCCCAATTGGCCGACCCGCGCCGACGCTTCACCCTCACGCCCGACGAGTTCCGCCTCATCAACCCCAACACGCTCACCTGCCCGGTGTTTCGCAGCAGCACGGACGCCGAACTGACCAAAAAGCTCTACCGCGCTGCCCCCGTGCTCATCCGCGAGGCCGTGTGGGCCGGGGAGGGCAAGGCGGCCCGGCTGGTAACGCCCGAGGTCAGCCCGTGGGGCATTTCGTTCTCCACCATGTTCCACATGTCGAACGACAGCGGCCTGTTCAAAAACCAGCCCGCCGAGGGCCGCCTGCCCCTGTACGAAGCCAAACTCATCCACCAGTTTGACCACCGCTGGGCCACCTACACCCCCGATGGCGACAGCCGCGACCTCACCCTGGCCGAAAAGCAAGACCCCGCCAGCACCGTCACCCCGCGCTACTGGGTGAGTGCGCGCGAAGTGTGGCTGCGCGTCTCCACCCTGCCCGAAGGCCTGCGCAAAGCCTTGCAGACCGGCCATGCCGATGCCGCCCTGTTGTGCGCCACGCAACTGTTGTTTGGCTGGCACATGGCCGAGGCGCGCCGTCAAAACCCCGCCGTGGGCACATACACCGCCTGGCAAGACTTTGTGCGCCAGCACCCCTACGCCAGCGATGTGGCGCCCACCAGCCTGGGCCTGTGCGGCAACAGCCCGCCGTCCTTTCAGTCCCTGAACGACGACTACCTGCCCGCCGAAGGCGCGGTCGAGGTCTTCATGTCCACCGAGCGCCACAGCACCGCCTGGTACGCCGTGGACCCCCATGCCGAGCAGGCGGTGCTGGCCCTGAGCGCGCGCCAGCGCCACCTGAGCGCGCCCGGTGCTGCCCTGCGCACCCCCGCCGACGTGCTGGCGCTGGCCGAGCAGTGGCTGCAGCAATCGTGCCCGCCGTGGTTGATGGGCTGGCGCGACATATGCCGCGCCACGGACGAGCGCACGGTGATTGCGTCGGTGCTGCCGTTGGCGGGGGTGGGGCACACCATGCCCTTGTTCTTCACGGAGCTTCAAGGGCCACGGGTAGCGGCTTTGCTCGGCAACTTCTGCTCGCTGGTGCTGGATTTTTGCGCTCGCGTCAAAGTGGGCGGCACGCACTTGACTTATGGCTACCTGAAGCAATTCCCCATCCTCCCCCCCCGACCGTTACACCGAAGCCGATCTGGCCTACATCGTCCCGCGCGTGCTCGAACTGACCTACACCGCGCACGACCTGGCCGGCTGGGCGCAGGATTTGGGCCACGACGGCCCGCCGTTCCCCTTCGCCCCCGAGCGCTGCGCCCAACTGCGCGCCGAGCTCGACGCCACCTACGCCCGCCTCTACGGCCTGACCCGCGACGAACTGCGCTACATCCTCGACCCGGCCGCCGTGCTGGGCCAGGATTACCCCAGCGAGACCTTCCGTGTGCTCAAAAACAAAGAGCTGCGCGACTTTGGCGAATACCGCACGCAAAGACTGGTGCTGGCGGCGTGGGATAAATTTGAAACAGGAGACTTGGCATGAGATCAATGGAAATTGGTGAATCGGTTGTTCAGGGCTCTATGCCGTTTAGTGTGGAACTTGACATCAAAGGCAGCGGTGGATTAGCGCGTTGTATTTGGGCAGGGCCGGCTCCAGCCACCAGTTGCTGGCGGGCTTGGCCGGCATGACCGGAGCGCGCACGTCGCCCTCGGTCAACGTCAACGTATCGGCGGTGGAGGTGAGCGGTGTGGCGGTGGCCTGCATCCGCGTGCCCAAGGCTCAGGGCGAGGTGGCCACACAGGGCGGGGTGTATCTGCGCCGCCGCATCAAGCACGACGGCACACCCGAATGCGCGCCCATGCTGCCGCACGAGCGCACCAGCCGTGCATCCACGTTTGGCCTGCTGGATGTGTCGGCGCAGCCCGTGGCAGGCGCCACGCTGGCCGACTTTGATCCGCTGGAGCGTGAGCGCCTGCGCCAGGCGGTGCAGCAATATGGCGGCGACCGGGTGCTGCTGGAACTGGACGACGAGGCGCTCGACGGTGAACTGCCCATTGATTCACTGATTGCGCTGGGTGCGCTGCGCGAGCTCAAGCGCCTGACGGTGGAAGAGCTGGCCGAACGCATCCAGCGTGATGTGGCGTCTGCCAAGCGCACGCTGGAGGCATTGACCGAAGCCGGTTTTGTGGAGGCGCATGGCGCCACGCGGGGGCGCACCTACATGCTGTCGGCCGCTGTGTATGGTGCCGTGGCGGACAAGGCGGCGTACACGCAACAGGCAGGCCTTGCGCCCATTCAGCATGAGCAGATGGTGCTGAGCTATGTGCGCCAGCATGGGCGCATCAAGCGGGCGGAGGCGATGGAGCTGTGCCGACTGAGCGAAGGGCAGGTGAAGAACTTGCTCAAACGCATGTGCAAAGCCGGTTTGCTCGTGCTGGAGGGGGCGGGGCCAGCCGCGCATTGCCGTATCGGATCACTGGATCGGGGTGGTATTGGATGAAATCGGATGAAATCGGATCACGCATCCAATTGGCTGTTGTCCATGAACCCACTTCAACGCGCGCTGATTGAAAAGGCCGGTCACGACAACGGCTTTGAATACGTGTTGCCGGGCGATGCGCAGCAGGTGACGCTGGGGTCGGCCCGGCACCCTACGCGCGTGCGTGTGGCAGTGGCAGAGCAGGGGTTTGAGGTTCACATCGATGCCGGCAGTGCAACGCTGGCGCAGGAACTGGCGCGCACCTTTGCTGCAGGCCCGGCAGGTGCTGCCACCTTCGTCCTGCCGTCCGAGGCCATGCTGGCCCGTTGGCTGCGTCGTGCGGCGGCACTATCGCAGGCGCTGCCCAACCAGGCGGTGACAGCGTTCGAGCAGCAGGTGCAGGCCGAGCTGGCGCAGCTGGCGCCGTCTTCGTTGACCCAGCGGCCGTCCACGCAGTCCTGCCCCGCCGCCAGCGGCTT
>WOZN01000054.1 GCA_011620245.1 Acidovorax sp. | reverse complement strand
GCATGAGCCCGCCGCGTCGTCCCGCCTTGCCTGGTACCCCGATCACGGCACCGGCAGGCGCATCCAACTGCCGTTTTTAGGTTAAAGCCATGTGCAGGCTCCTTGTTCGGCATCGCCGGCATGGCGGCGAAAGTTGGCGAAAAGCTCGCGGCCAAAGCCGGTGGCCGCGGGCGCGTTGCAAGGCGCGGGCTGGCGGGCAGCCCATTCGGCTTCATCGACCAGCACATCGAGCGTGCCCGCGACCGCATCCACGCGCACGATGTCGCCATCGCGCACCTTGGCCAGCGGGCCGCCGGCCAGCGCCTCGGGCGTGACGTGGATGGCCGCGGGCACCTTGCCCGAGGCGCCGCTCATGCGCCCGTCCGTCACCAGCGCGATCCGGTAGCCCTTGCCCTGCAGCACGGCCAGCGGCGGCGTGAGCTTGTGCAGCTCGGGCATGCCGTTGGCCTGCGGGCCCTGGAAGCGCACCACGGCCACCATGTCCTGCTGCACCTCGCCCGCGCTGAAGGCGGCGAGCAAGGCCTCTTGCGAATCGAACACGCGGGCCGGGGCTTCGATTACATGGCGGTCTTCGGGCACGGCCGAGACCTTGATCACCGCGCGCCCCAGGCGTCCTTGCAGCAGGCGCAGCCCGCCCGTGGGCGAGAACGGCCGGGCCACGGGGCGCAACACCGTTTCATCGCCCGACACCGCCGGGGCGACCTGCGCGCCCGCGGCAATGCCACCGGCGTTCACGCTGAGCACGTCGGGGTGCATGAAGCCGCCCGACAGCAGCTCGCGCAGGATCCACGCGGGGCCGCCTGCGGCCTGGAACTGGTTCACATCCGCGTCGCCATTGGGATAGACGCGGGCCAGCAGCGGCACGGCGGACGAAAGTTCGTCAAAGTCCGACCAGTCGATCAGGATGCCTGCGCTGCGCGCAATGGCCACCCAGTGGATCAGGTGGTTGGTGGAGCCGCCCGTGGCCAGCAAAGCCACCATGGCGTTGACGATGCAGCGCTCGTCCACCAAGCGCCCGATGGGCGTGAAGCGTGTGCCGCGCTTGCCAATATCGAGCACGGTGCGCAGGGCCTGGCGGGTAAAGGCCTCACGTTCAGCGGTGCCCGGGTGCGCAAACGCTGCGCCGGGCACATGCAGGCCCATGGCTTCGAGCAGCATCTGGTTGCTGTTGGCCGTGCCGTAGAAGGTGCAGGTGCCGGGGCTGTGGTAGGCGGCCGACTCGGCCTTCAGCAGTTCGCCCCGCCCCACCTGGCCCTGGGCATATTGCTCGCGCACCTTGGACTTTTCATTGTTCGACAGGCCCGTGCCCATGGGGCCTGCGGGCACAAACACGCAGGGCAGATGGCCATAATGCAGCGCACCAATCAGCAGGCCCGGCACGATCTTGTCGCACACCCCGAGCAGCAGCACGCCATCGAACACATCGTGGGACAGCGCGACCGCCGTGGCCATGGCAATGGCGTCGCGCGAGAACAGCGACAGCTCCATGCCGGGTGTGCCCTGGGTGATGCCGTCGCACATGGCCGGCACGCCACCGGCCACCTGCACTGTGGCATGGTTTTTGGCAGCTTCATCGCGCAGGATGGCGGGATAGCCCTGGTAGGGCTGGTGGGCCGACAGCATGTCGTTGTAGGCTGTGACCACGCCGATGCCGGGCGCCTTTTCAACGGCAACCCTGAACTTCTCTGCGCCCGGCAAGGCCGCGTAGGCATGGGCGAGGTTGGCGCAGCCCATGCGGTCTTGTGCGGGCTGGCGGTCGATCATGGCGTCCACAACGGCCAGGTAGGCAGCGCGGGTGCCTGCGCTGCGCTCAATGATGCGGGCCGTCACGCGCGCTACAACTGAATGCATGGGATGCTCCATCCGGGTATCGTCCTAGAATGTAATTGGATTAGGACTTACGCAAAATAAGGATGCCACAACGGTATGTGCCTCTTTGTGGCAGGCAGCTTGTCTGGGCCTGTTTTGCGTAAATCATGTGGATTCATGTGGATAACAAATTCCGATCAAGCAATGCCCTTGCAAGCCCTTCCTCTGCCGCCCTCGGAACTGGGCGAATCACCGTTCTGGCACCCGCTGGAGAAGCGCCTTTATTGGTGCGACATCGCAGGCTTTGCAGTGAACGCATGGGCGCCCGGCACCGGCCACCGCTGGCAGTGGAAGATGCCGTCCGAGCCCGGATGCTGCGCACCATCGGCGGATGGAAAAATAGTAATCGGGTTACGCGACGGGTTTTATCACCTGGACTGCACGACAGGCGCGCTGGCTTGCCTGGCGACCCTGCCGGCCGATGCACACGACACCCGGCTGCTGCGCCTGAACGATGGCAAATGCGACACCGCTGGCCGGTTCTGGGCCGGCTCCATGATCACCCCGCGCACGCATGCGGGTGCCGCCCTGTGGCGCCTGGACTGCACCACGGGCCGCTGCGCCGTCGACCACATGGCGGGCGGCAACTTCACGGCCAATGGCCTGGCCTTCAGCCCCGACAACCGCTGGATGTATTGGTCCAACACCCCCGAACACCGCATTGACCGCTTTGCGTTCGATGTCGCCACGGGCCGCATCAGTGATCGGCAGCCCTGGGTTCGCTTCGCTCCCAAGACTCCGGGCGAAGCCTATGGCGGCCGCCCCGACGGCGCCAGCGTGGATGCACAAGGGAATTACTGGGTGGCCATGTATGAAGGGGCCAGCATTGTGCAGCTGTCGCCAGCGGGCGCGGTGCTGCAACGCATCCCCATGCCGGTGCAATGCCCCACCATGGTGTGCTTTGGCGATGACGATCTGCGCACGCTCTACATCACCTCGGCGCGCACTGGCCGGCCCGTCAGCGAATGCGAGGCTGCCGTACCTGCGGGCTCCCTGCTGCGCATGCGGGTGGACATTCCGGGGCTGCCGGTGAACTTTTTCCGGCCCTGCTGAAACGCTCTTGGCGTCAGCCGCGCATGCGGTGCAGCAAGCCTGCCGTAGAGGCATCGAGCCCCGAGGCATCCCCATTGGCCAGGCGCTGCTGCAGGTCGCGCGCCAGCACCTTGCCCAGTTCCACCCCCCACTGGTCAAAACTGTTGATGCCCCACAGGGCGCCGCTGACAAACACCCGATGCTCCTGCAAGGCGATGAGCGCCCCCAGCGACTCGGGCGTGAGCGACTCCAGCAGTAGAAAAGTGCTGGGCCGGTTGCCCGGGAAATGCCGGTGCCCATCATCGCTGGCCTTTCCCACCATCAGCGCCTGCGCCTGCGCCAGGGCGTTGGCCAGCACCTGCTCATGGTGGCCGGCAAGCGGATGCGAAGGCTTGCGCACTGCCACGATTTCCAGCGGCAGCACATCCGAGCCCTGGTGCAGCATCTGAAAAAAAGCATGCTGCCCATTCGTTCCCGGCTCGCCCCACAACACGGGCGACGTGGCATAGGCCAGGGCCTCGCCGCTGGCGGCCACGCGCTTGCCATTGCTCTCCATTTCCAGTTGCTGCAGATAGGCCGGCCAGCGCCGCAGCCCGGCATGGTAGGGCGCGATACAGCGGCTCGTGAAGCCATGGAAATTGCGGTACCAGACATCCAGAATGCCCAGCCGCACGGGCAGGTTGGCCTCCAGCGGCGCCGTGCGAAAATGCTCGTCCATGGCATGCCCACCCGCCAGCAGAGCCCGAAAACCGGCAGCGCCAATCGAGATGGCCAGCGGCAGGCCGATGGCAGACCACAGCGAATAGCGCCCACCCACCCAGTCCCAGAAGCCAAACGTGGTGGTGATGCCCAGGGCTTTCGCCGCATCGACCTGCGTGGTGAGCGCCACAAAATGGCGCGCCACATCCGTCCCCCCTTGCTGCGCAAACCACGCCAGGCAAGAGCGCGCATTGGTCATGGTTTCTGCCGTGGTGAAGGTCTTGGACGCCACCAGAAACAAGGTGCTTTGCGGCCGCAGCAGCCGCAGCACGCCCGCCAGTTCATGGCCGTCGACGTTCGAGACGAAGTGAAAGCGCTTGCCCGGCGCGCGCAAGGCATCCAGCGCCAGCACGGTCATGTGCGGCCCCAGGTCGGAGCCGCCAATGCCGATGTTCACCACATCGGTGATGCCATCGTCAGCGCGCATGCGGCCGGCGTAGGCCAGCATCGCCTCCAGCGTGGCGTGCACTTCGACCAGAGCGGGCGCCACGCCGGGCAGGTCGCCCGGCAATGCCTGCCCGGCCGGCCGGCGCAGCAGGGTGTGCAAAACTGCACGGCCTTCGGTGTTGTTGACGGGCTCGCCATGCAGCATGGCATCACGGTGCTGCGCCAGGCCGCAGGAGCGCGCCATGTCCAGCAGCAGCGATTCGGTGGCCCGATCCCAGAGGTTTTTCGACAGATCAGCAAACAGGTGGGGGGCCGCCTGGCTGAAATGTTCAAACCGTTGCGCGTCGTCGGCAAATGCCTGCCGCAGATCAAGACATGCACCCTCCGCAGAGAAATGGGCCTTCAGGGACGGCCACTCGGGTGTCTGATCGCAACGAAGAAACATGGACATATCGATGGCACGCGATTAAAAAAGTAACCAAATTACTGAAACTTCAAGAATTGCGACGCTTGCAACTCGAAATCAGGCCCGTAAAACTGGCGATACTCCTGCATCAATGTAACAAGATCACAATGGATGCCCTTCGCAGCATCGCCCCATCCACGGAGACCCCATGAGTTTTGACCTCGTCCTGTTCGGCGGCACGGGCGACCTCGCCTGGCGCAAGATTTTGCCCGCCCTGTTCCAGGCCTTTCGCCACGGTACGCTGCCCGGGGGTGGCCGCATTATCAGCGTGGCGCGCGATGACTTGACCGACGAACAATATCGCAACCGGATCCAGTCTTGCTTTGACAACGTGGAACTGGCCAAGCGCCCGGCACCAGACGAGTTTTCGCGCTTTGCTGCATTGCTGCACCACCTGCGCATGGACCTGTCGCAACCGCAGGATTATGTGCGGCTGGCCGACATGCTCAAAGCCCGCAATGCCGATTCGCTGGTGATGTATGTCGCCACGGCGCCCAGCCTTTTCACCACCGTCTGCGAGCAGATCGCCGCCGTGGGCCTGAACGGCCCCACCACCCGCGTGGTGCTCGAAAAGCCCCTGGGGCATGACCTGCCATCGAACCGGGCCATCAACGAGGCGCTGCGCCATGTGCTGCGGGAAGACCAGGTGTTTCGCATCGACCATTACCTGGGCAAGCCGTCGGTACAGAACCTCTTTGCGATGCGCTTTGGCAATGCGCTGTTCGAGCCCCTGTGGCGGCGCGAAACCATTGCCAACATCCAGATCACCATTGCCGAAGAGCTGGGTGTGGAAACCCGCGGCGCCTTCTACGACCAGACCGGTGCCCTGCGCGACATGGTGCAAAACCATGCCCTGCAATTGCTGTGCGCCATCGGCATGGAGCCGCCCATCAACGCCAGTGCCAATGCCATTCGCGACGAAAAGCTCAAGGTGCTGCAATCGCTCAAGCCCTGGAGCCCCGACACCATCGGCCAGCATGTGATCCGGGGGCAATATGCGGCCGGCACCAGCCAGGGCCACGCCGTTGCGGGGTATTTGCAGGAAAGCGGCGTTGCCCCTGGCAGCACCACCGAGACCTTCGTTGCCCTGCGCACCGAGATCTCCAACTGGCGCTGGGCGGGCGTGCCCTTTTTCATCCGCACAGGCAAACGCCTGGCCGGCCGCAACGCCCACATCGTGGTGAATTTCCGGCCCGTACCCCACCCGATTTTCAAGACCCCTGCAGGGGCAGCCAACCGCCTGGTGATCAACCTGCAACCCCGCGATGGGCTGGAGCTGCATCTGCTGGCGCAGGGCGCTGCGCAGCACCAGACCGAGCCCGCCCTGGTACCGGTGCACCTCAACCTGGACTTTGACCAGCGCTTTGGCACCGAACGCGTGGGTGCCTACGAGCGCCTGCTGCTGGACGTGATTGCTGGCCGGCTGAACCTGTTTGTGCGCAGTGACGAACAGGAAGAAGCCTGGCGCTGGGTGGAGCCCATTTTGGCGCACTGGCGCACCGACCCACATGGCCCGCGGCCCTATGCGGCTGGCAGCTGGGGGCCCAGCGCCGCCAGCGCCATGATTGCGCGCGACGGCTTTTGCTGGAGCGAAGAGATGTGAACTGTGCGCGCAGGATCAAACCGCCTGGATGAGCTTTTCCAGCTTCACAGCGTCTGCCGCAAAGCTGCGGATGCCCTCGGCCAGCTTTTCGGTGGCCATGGCATCTTCATTCAGCGCATAACGGAAACCGGCCTCGTCGAACTGGACTGCGGGCAGCTGCATGGCGCGGGCGGCCTCGGCATTCAGAGCGGGTTGCAGTGGCGCCTCGGAAGCCGCCAGCTGGGCCAGCAGCTCGGGGGCGATGGTGAGCAGATCGCAGCCCGCCAGCGCCGTGATCTGGCCGATGTTGCGAAAGCTCGCACCCATCACCTCGGTGGCAATGCCGAAATGCTTGTAATGGTTGTAGATCTGCGTGACCGACTGCACGCCGGGGTCGTTGGCACCGCCGTGGGCAGCCTCGTCCCAGTTGGCGCCGGCCTGTTTCTTGTACCAGTCGTAGATACGGCCCACAAACGGCGAAATCAGCTGCACCCTGGCCTGCCCGCAGGCCACCGCCTGGCAGAACGAGAACAGCAGCGTGAGGTTGGTGTGGATGCCGCGCTGCTCCAGCTTTTCAGCGGCCTTGATGCCCTCCCAGGTGGCGGCCACCTTGATGAGAACCCGGTCGATGTGAATGCCCTGCGCCTGGTACAGCTCGATGATCCGCTCTGCCCGCGTCACGGTGGCGCTGGTGTCAAAGCTCAGGCGCGCATCCACCTCGGTGGACACCCGCCCCGGAATGATGGCCAGAATCTCGCAGCCAAAGCGCACCAGCAGGCGGTCGATCACTTCGTCCATGGGGCGTTCTTTCCATTGGGCGACGGTGGACTGCAGCAGCGGCGCGTATTCGGGCTTTTGCACCGCCTTGAGAATCAAAGACGGGTTGGTGGTCGCATCCTGGGGCTGGAATTGCGCCAGCTGCCTGAAATCGCCGGTGTCGGCGACCACGGTGGTGAACTGTTTGAGGGCGTCAAGCTGATTCATGGCGAAAGTCTCATGGGGTGAACAGTGGACAAGCAGGCCCCGCAGCATTTTTGCGAGGGCGACGGCAACCCGCAAGTGTAGACGGCTCGTTACTGAGGCAACCCTCGGCATGAAACCGAGTTACATTGGCGTTGCCTCGTTGCTGTTTTCCGTGGAACTGATTCCGTTTCCAAATCATTCGTGTCTGCCGCAGGCAGTGCACTAGCACGACAAGGCGAAGCAACAACGACACGGATGATTTAGAAATGGAATGACATGCTGGACCGCATCACCGCCTCCCTGCCCTCCCTGGCCCCCGCCGAGCAACGCGTGGGCCGGCTGGTGCTGGCCGACGCCCGCGCGTTTGCCCGCCTGCCCGTGCGCGAACTGGCCGAACGCGCCCATGTCAGCAAACCCACCGTGGTGCGCTTTTGCCGCAGCATGGGCTATGACGGCCTGGCCGATTTCAAGCTCAAGCTGGCCGGCAGCGTGAGCGAAGGCGTGCCCTTCATCCACCGCAGCGTGGACGCCGACGACAAGACCGGCGATGTGCTGGTGAAGGTGGTGGACAACGCGGTGGCGGCCTTTTTGCAATACCGCAACGCTGCCAGCACCGTAGCCATCGAGCGCGCCGCCGAGGCCATCACCAGCACCTGGAAAGCGGGCAAGCGCATCGAGTTTTACGGCGCGGGCAACTCCGGCTTCGTGGCGCAGGATGCGCAGCACAAGTTCTTTCGCCTGGGCGTCACGTCCATCGCCACCAGCGACGGCCATATCCAGGTGATGAGCGCCACCCTGCTCGGCCCGGGCGATTGCGCGGTGATCATCTCCAACTCGGGCCGCACGCGCGACCTGATGGACGCCGCAGACATCGCGCGCAAGAATGGCGCCACAACAATAGCCATCACCGCCAGCGGCTCGCCCCTGGCGGCCGCCTGCGCCATCCACCTGGCCGCCGACCACCCCGAGGGCTACGACCGCTACAGCCCCATGGTGTCGCGCCTGCTGCACCTGCTGGTGATAGACGTGCTGGCCACCTGCGTGGCGCTGCGCATCGGGCCATCGCTGCAACCAGTGCTGCAGCAGATGAAGGACAACCTGCGCGCCAAGCGGTATACATGAGGCCCCCTGAGCCGCTTCGCGTCTCGGTGCAGCCGCCAAGGGCCTGGCAATGCCAGTTCCGCGGTGGCACTGCTCCGTCGAGCGGCAAGGCGGAGTCCTCAAAGCCGGGCAGGTCCGGAGCCCAGGCCTGGCGGCCGCAAGCCAGAAGCGTTGGGATGTTGCGAATCCAACGGGTCCAGCTACCGCTTCCACCGTATAGCAGAACCACAGGCTCACTTTCCCCCAAAATTGCCAAACCATGACGCGCCATCGCCGCAAGGGGTCGCTGGGCGGCGAGACTGCTCCTACAAGGTCTGTGCAGCGGCGGGAAGCATCGTCGCGTACGGCGCCGTAGTTTCGCTCACGACCGGCTCCATTGCCGCGAAATGAAGCTGCATGTGGCCAGCAGCAACTGCGCGCATTCGATGACGTTGTTCTCCATCCGGTGCTGCGGTCCGGCAATGGCCACGGCCAGCGTTTCGGAGTTCACCGACAGGAAGGCGGACACCGCCCACACGTCCGGCACGTTCTCTCCGCGCGTGACGAAATAGCCGCGCCGGCGGCCTTCCAGGATGTCGTGGGCGAGGGCTTCCGGCTCAGTCAGCGTGCTGTCCGTGACCGCAGGCAGGGGGCGGCGCGCGATCTGCGCGCGCATCTCGGGCTCCTTCAGGCTGCCGAGCAGGGCTTTGCCGATTGAGCTGGAATGCAGCGGTTTGAAGTCGCCCGGCCGGGCCGAATAGCGGATCGGATGTGGGCTCTCCACCACCTGTAGGTAGATCACGGCATCACCCTGCCGCTTGCCCAGGATCACCGTTTCACGCGAGGCGTCGCGCAGGCGTTCCAGCAGGGGCATCACGCGTTCCACGAACGGGTCTTTCTCGTGGATATCGCGCGCGATGTCCAGGAAGCGCCGCGTGGGGTAGAGCGCGCGCGGCCGGGTGAGCGAATACAGATAGCCGCGTGCCGTGAGTGTTCCGACGATGGCGTGGCAACTGCTCTTCGGGATGCCGGCGAGCTCGGCCAGGTCGGTCAGCGAGAGCGGTTTTTGCACTTTTTGGAAGGTCTCGAAGATGTCGAGCACGCGTTCCACGGCTGTGACGGCGACGCCGCCCGCTGGCCGGTCGGCGGCAGGGGCGGACAACGAGATTTGTTCGGCATTCTGAACGTCGGGTTCTGTATTCATGTCGTGTGGCCTTCCAAGTTGCTGATTGTTCTAAATACAGAATAAACATTCTTGTGAATGAATGGTGGCAAATCTAACATCCCTCTATGCAAACAACAAACCCCGACACCCCCGTCGCCACGGTCCTGGTCCACGAGCCGCATCCCGGCGCGGTCTGGATCACTTTGAACCGTGCTCAGAAACACAATGCACTGGCCCGTCCCGTGCTGGCCGAACTCGCCACCGCAGTTCGCACCGCCGGCGCACGCGACGATGTGCGCTATCTGGTCGTGACCGGCTCTGGAGAGCGCTATTTCGCTGCGGGTGGCGACCTGCGCGAACTGGCGAATGTGCGCGATGAAGCCGCGGTGATGGTCATGATGGAAGAAGCCGGTGCCGCGCTGGAGGCCATCCGCAGCTGCCCGGTGCCGGTGATTGCCTTGCTCAATGGCGACGCCATCGGCGGTGGCGCCGAGCTGGCGCTGGCCTGCGACATGCGGCTGCAGTCCTCGCACGCCCGCATCGGCTACATCCAGGCCAAACTCGGCATCACGTCGGCCTGGGGTGGCGGGCCGGACCTGTTCCGGCTGATGGGTCCGGCGCGCGCCATGCGCATGATGAGCCGCTGCGAACTGGTGAGTGCCGAGCAGGCGCTGGCCTGGGGGCTGGCCGATGCGGTGATCTCCGACGGGCCGCAGGGCCAGGACCTGGCTGCTTTCACCAAGCCGCTGAACCACTGTCCGCCGCAGGTGCTGCGCGGCATCAAGGCCCAGGCCATCGCCGCACGCCAGGGCCTGGGGTGGCAGGCGCATCGCGCCATCGAACAGAAACACCTGGTCCAGACCTGGTTGCACGACGACCACTGGGCCGCCTCCGAAAAACTTTTGTCCAAAGGGTCCTGATGAGCATGAAAGAGGAATTGGCCGCCGCGCGCGAGCCCGTGATGACGTCGGTCAGCCGCAGCGGCATTCCCGTGCCCGCCAGCGTGGATGCCAGCGCCGTGCATCCCGAGAACATCGGTCAGCCTGGTGAGTACCCGTTCACGCGCGGCATCTTCCCCGACGGTTACAACGGTCGGCTGTGGACCATCCGCCAGTATTCGGGCTTCGGCACAGCCGAGGAATCAAACGAGCGTTACAAGTTCCTGCTGGCCCAGGGCCAGACGGGGTTGTCCGTCGCGCTGGACCTGCCGACGCAGTGCGGTTACGACCCCACCCATCCGATGGCCCGGCCGGAAATCGGCAAGGTCGGTGTGTCGCTGTCGAATCTGAGCGAGGCCGAGATCCTGTTCCAAGGGCTGGATCTGTCGAAGATATCAACCTCGTTCACCATCAACGGCACGGCCGCGATCATCTACGCGATGTATCTTGCGGTGGCCGACAAGCAGGGCGTACCGCGAGAGAAGCTTACCGGCACCATCCAGAACGACATCCTGAAGGAGTACGTCGCGCGCGGCACCTGGATCTTCCCGGTGCGCCCATCGATGCGGTTGATCGCGGATTCGATCCTGTATTCGAACGACGTTTCGCCGCGTTTCAACGCCATCAGCATCGCCGGTGCCCACGTACGTGACGCGGGCGCCACGGCGGCCGAGGAGATGGCGTACACCCTGGCCAATGGTCTGGCGTACGTGGAAGAACTGCGCAGTCGCGGCGGCGACGTCGAGAAGTTCGCCAAGCGCCTGTCGTTTTTCTTTTACGTGCACATGGATTTCTTCGACGAAATCGCGAAATTTCGGGCCGGTCGGCGCCTGTGGGCACGCTTCATGAAGGAGCGCTACGGTGTGAAGGACCCGAAAGCGCAGCATTTCCGCTTTGGCGTGGTGTGCGGTGGTTCGTCGCTGGTGGCGCCTCAGCCCTATAACAACGTCGTGCGGGTCGCGGTGGAAACGATGGCAGCAGTCTTTGGTGGTGCGCAGTCGATCTTTACCTGCGCGCTGGACGAGGCCTTCCAGATCCCCACCGAATTCTCGGCCGAGCTTGCGGTCCGCACGCAACAGATTCTGGCTTTTGAGAGCGGCATCGGTCGCACGGTGGATCCCCTGGGCGGCAGTTATTTCCTGGAGCAGCACACCGATCGCATGGAGGAAATGATCACCAAGGTGATGTCAGAGATCGATGCCTACGGTGGCGTGATCCCCGCCATCGAGGACGGCTGGATGCAACTTCGCCTCGCCGAGCGTGGGTTGGAGCGCAAGCTCGACACCGACGCCGGCAAGAACGTCATCGTGGGCCAGAATTTCTTCAAGAAAGAGAACGAGGATGTCGGCGTGCGCGAGTTGTTTACGCTCGATCCGACGGTCGCGCAACGGGCGCTGGAGAAGTTCCAGCGCGTCCTCGACATGCGCCAGCAGTCGACGGTGGATGCCACATTGGCAAAGCTGTCCGCCGCGGCCGCCAACGACCGTGAGAACGTCATGCCGTATCTGGTCGACTGCTGCCACGCCTATGCCACGGTGGGCGAAATGGTCAGCTGCCTGAAGAATCAATGGGGCGAATTCAAGGAGCCGGTGAATCTATGAACGAATTGAAGACCCAGCGGCCACTGGCTGCAAAGCGAATCTTGGTCGGCAAGCCCGGTCTGGACGGCCATGACATCGGCGCCAAGATCGTGGCGCTGACGCTGCGTGACGCGGGCGCCGAGGTGATCTACACCGGTCTGCGCCGCACCCCGCTGCAGATCGCCCAGGTGGCAGTCGATGAGGGCGTGGACGCGGTGGGTTTAAGCATTCTGTCCGGCAGTCACAAGGAGCTGGTCGCCGACGTGCTGGCGCAGCTGCGCGCACTGAAGGCGGGCAATATCAAAGTCTTCGTCGGCGGCACCATCCCCCGCGCCGACCAGGACGTGCTGCGCGCGATGGGGGTCGCGGCGGTGTTTACGGCCGACATGCCGCTGGACGATGTCGTCGCCGAACTGGCGCAGCAACTGTCATGAGTGGTCCGCTGTCCGGCTTGCGAATCATCGAGGTCGGCCACATGCTGGCCGGGCCGTATTGCGGCATGCTGCTCGCCGACATGGGTGCCGAGGTCATCAAGATCGAGCCACCCGAGGGGGACATCGGTCGTACCGTCAGCCCGCATTTCATCGGCCCGCACAACGCGTATTTCGCCAGTCTCAACCGCAACAAGAAAAGCGTGGTGATCAACCTTGCCAGCGACCAGGGGCGGGCGAGGCTGGCGGAGCTTGTGGGCCGCTCGCATGCGCTCATCACGAACCTGCGGCCGTCCGCGATCAAGAAGCTCGGGCTGACCTACGACAGCTTGCGTGAATGCAATCAACGCATCGTCTGCGTCGCGTTGACGGGGTATGGCCTCGAAGGCCCGTATGCGGAAAACCCTGCCTACGACTATGTGATTCAGGCACTGACCGGTGTGATGGCGCTGACCGGCGACCCGTCGGCGCCGCCAACCAAGGCGGGCTACTCCGCCGTCGACAACTCGGCCGGCCTGGTCGCCGCGATGGGCCTGCTGGCGAAGATCGTCGAGGGCAAGGGCGGGCAGGTGGATGTCGCCATGTACGACGTGATGCTGTCGCAGTTGAACTACCTGGCCGGCGCGGCGCTCAACACCGGCGAAGTGGTCGGTCGTCTGGCCAATTCTGCGCACCCCTACATGGTGCCGGCGCAGATATTTCCCACCGCCGATGGCTGGCTGACGCTCTTCATCACGCACGACAAGTTCTGGCAGAAGTTCTGCCAGGAAGCTGGCCGGCCGCAATGGATGGACGACCCGCAGTTCGCCACCATGGCCAGCCGGCGCGAGAACCGCGAAACCGTGCTCGCCGCCATCGGCGAGGTGCTGATGACGGCCACCGCCGGGGACTGGGTGCGCCGCCTGATGCCGCTGGGCGTGGTCGCTGCGGAAGTGGGTAGCCTGAAGCAGGCGCTGGAGAGTGACCTGACCCGTTCGCGCGACTTGGTGGTGACGCTGGGTGACGGCTCGCAGCCGCTGCGCGCAGTGGCCAGTCCGCTGAAGTTCGACGGCTACACGCCGCATTACGGCCTGCCGCCCTTGCTCGACGAGCATCGCGACGAAGTCTGTGGAAAGGTGCCCGCGTGAACCCTGAGCCGCTGAACCGCCGCGCCCTCGGGCTGGCCCTGACGCACCTGGCCAATGCCAGCGCATCAGACTTGATGCGCAGCCCGCAAAGAACCCTCTCTTCAGCTGCGGCCCGGCGCATCGGGCTGACTGGTGCGCCGGGTGCCGGCAAGAGCACGCTGGCGGGCCATCTGGCGTTGCAACGCGCACCGGGCCGGCGCCTGGGCATCCTGGCGATCGACCCGAGCAGCCCGCGCTCGGGCGGCGCCATCCTGGGCGACCGCATCCGCATGGATGAACTGCAGGGCATGTCGGAGCTGTACATCCGCTCCATCGGCTCGCGCTCGACGTCGGACGGGCTCTCGGACAACCTGCCCGAGATGCTGGACCTGATGGACGCGTTCGGTTTCGACGAAGTGTTGCTGGAGACGGTCGGCGTGGGGCAGGCGGAATACGCCGCGCGGGTCCAGGTGGACACGCTGGTGCTGGTGCTGCTGCCCGAAAGCGGCGACGTGGTACAGGCGATGAAGGCCGGCATCATGGAGATGGCCGATATCTTTGTCATCAACAAGGCCGACCTGCCCGGCGCGCGGAAGATGGCGACTGACATCCAGCGCATCGCTTCGCTGGCCCGACATGAGGAGGGCGCATGGCGGCCTTCGGTGCTGCTGGTGTCGTCGTCCAGTCCCGAATCCATCGCCGCGCTGTCGGACGAGATCGACCGGCATCAGGTCTGGTTGGGGCTGGGCGAGCGACGCGCGGTGCTGCAGCAGCAGCGTGCGCGCTACCGGTTGCGACGGCTGATCGAACGCCGCGCGGCAGAACTGGTGGCGGCCCAGGCGCCGGCTTTTTTCGAGGCGCCGATGGCCGAGCAACTGGATTGGGTGCTCAGGCAGATCAGCCAGACGGGCTGAGCTTTCATCTCAACAGGAGACGCAGCATGTTCAAAAACCCTCGAAAGTGGCTCGCCCTTGCGGCACTGATGATCGCGGCCAGCGGCGTGCTCGCCCAGGACTTCCCCAGCCGTCCCGTGAAGATCGTCGTGCCGCAGACGCCGGGTGGTGCGTCGGATGCGCTTGCCCGCATCGTCGCGCAGAAGCTCAGTGAAAAATGGGGCCAGCCTGTGGTAGTGGAGAACCGCGCCGGAGCCGGCGGTAACGTGGGCATGGAAGTGGTGGCGAACGCACCGGCGGATGGCTACACCTTGCTCATGAGCTATGTGGGCACACATGCCATCAACGGCACGCTGTACAAGAAACTTCCGTTCGACCCGGAGCGGGATTTCGCACCGGTGGCCACCCTCGCCACGCTGCCCTTCGTCATGGTGGTCAAGGTCGATTCGCCATTCAAGACTGTGCCCGAAATCATAGATGCCGCCAAAAAAGGACGCATCACTTTCGGTTCGGCCGGCAACGGCTCCGTCAACCACCTGGTCGGCGAGATGTTTAATGCTGCTGCGAACGTCAAGCTGGCCCACATCCCTTACCGCGGCGCAGCACCCGCGCTGCAAGATCTGATGGGTGGGCAGATCGACCTGGTGTTCACCAGCCTGCCGTCGGTCTCAGGCGCGATCAAAAACGGAATGCTGCGCCCTGTCGCCATGACCAGTGCGAAGCGGGCCGCCTCGTTCAGCAACATCCCGACCATCGCCGAAGCCGGCTACAAAGACTTCGACGTCAACCCCTGGTTCGGTCTTTTCGCGCCCGCCAAGGTGCCCGCCCACATCGTCCAGAAGATCAATGCCGACGTGAACGACGTGGTGAAGTCCAGGGACGTGCACGATAAGTTCGCCGCCCAGGGTGCCGAGCCCTACCTGACGACGCCGCAGGAGTTTGCAGCTTTGCTCAAGGCCGATATTGACAAGTGGGGCAAGGTGGTGAAGGCCTCCGGTGCCCAGATCGACTGATCGCGCCATCATGACGCAGGCCGCCGAGCGGCAACTTGGTGGTGGCTGAACCGCCTCCGCGCAGTTCCACTTGGGCGGTGCAGGCTATGACCATGACCATGGCCATCCAGTCCATGGCGTCGATGGCCGTGTTGACCTTGCCGGCGATGACCCCCACTGTGGTCACTGAACCTAGAAACGGCAGTTGACCGCTTTGCGTCCCTTGCCAGGCCGCATGAAAT
>WOZN01000089.1 GCA_011620245.1 Acidovorax sp. | reverse complement strand
TGCCACAGCCTCCACCATTGCATCAGCAACCGGCAGTTCGCCGGAGAGGAGTTTGGGTAGGAGAGTGTCGCGGAGAGACGCGAGCGTCTTTGCCTCTTGGTCCAAGGACTTAATCTGATTCAGCACCGCGCCAGCTATTCGACCAAACTCACTTGCAACCGGTGTTGTGGGTGCAACCAGCTTGTAACCACCGAAACAATCGTTCGGGACGCGCTGTCGACCAGAAGTGCCAGCCATGTGTGAAATTGCAAATGCTCTGAAATCTGGATGTCGACAAAGAAAATATGCGAATGGTTCAGGCAATCCGTTCTTTGGTCGAAGCACGATGAATTCGGTGGAACCCCAGCCCACCTCGTCATCATTCAGGAAGTCCACAAACACAGTTTTTCCGTTTTCAAGGCATGGCGTAATGCGTGCAAGAAGTGTGTCGCCATTTCTGAACTTCGAGCCAGACGAAAACTCGCGGGCCACGACGTTCTGTACTCGGACGGAATTCGTGGGCACGTTGGCCATATCCAGATACTGCGCAACGGCTCCTTTCTTCAGCGATCTGGAGGGGTTCACGTCAACACAATCTGGCATCACTCGCAACGCCCACCCTTTCGGAATCTTCCCCATCTCCGACTCTTCCATCTCATCCGGAAACAGCGCGGCAGTGGTGGCGAGCTGTTCGTATTGCTCGGGCGGCAGGGCATCGAGTTCGGCATCAGTCTTGCCACTGATGGCAGTCATCGCGGCGCGCAGCGGGTCGCGGCCTTCGGCCTTGGCGGCGATCTTGGCTTTGACTGGGTCGAAATCGACAAACCACGATTGGAAGATGGCTTGCGCCATGGCTTCGAGGGTTTGGTGGATGCGGCGGTTGAGGTCGATTTTGGCGTCGATCTCAAGCATTACCTTTGCAACCACTCGCTGAACAGGCAAAGGGGGGAGGTCTATTTCGAAGTCAGGAAACTCCTTGAGTGCGATCCTATCGACGGTGCTTCCATGAATCGTCCGTGACATCAGGAAATCCTGGAACTTCGGGGACAGGTACTGATAGAGAAAGAAGTGCGGATCTAGCGCGGATGGCTTAGTTCTAACAAGCCCCATCCGCCGTCCAAGACAGCAGCAAAGACCTGCAGGGATGATCGCCGCCTCGCCCAAGCGGGTTTCATATGAAAAGACGACATCACCAGCCGTGGGGGTGACCCGTCTTGTCCATTTCACGAATTCCTCTTCAGACAGGTGCTCAGTAGTTGAAAGATCAAGACGTCCACGATTCAGCGCACTGATACCAAGAAAGATCGGTCCATCGGATGTCTTGGTCGGCGTTGCATGTGGTCCATCGAATACTTCTGCTACATCACCGATCCGGACTCTCGGCCACGGGTTTCCTATCTCAATCAAATCATTGGAAGGCATAGCCCAACCCCGCCAAATTTTTCTTGATCTCCCACTCCAGCTTGGTGCTCTCCGCAAACTGCTCCGCCAACTGCGCCGTCAGCCGCGCCATCTTGTCTGCAAAGGCTTCGCTGTCTTCCTCCTGCACCTCAGAGCCGACATAACGCCCCGGCGTCAACACATGCTCGTGTTTGCGAATGTCGTCGAGTGATGCTGAATAACAGAAGCCAGGCACGTCTGCGTAGCCCTCGCCGTGCTGCCAGGTGTGGAAGGTATCGGCTACCTTCTTGATGTCGTCCACCGTGAAGTCACGCAGCACGCGGTCTTTCATGTAGCCGAGCTGGCGTGCGTCGATGAACAAGAATTGCCCACGCCGGTCGCGCTTCTTTTTGTCCAGGTTGAAGCCGTTGGCCTTGTCTTTGGTCAGGAACCAGATGCACGCCGGAATCTGCGTGTTGGTGAACAGCTGCCCCGGCAGGGCCACCATGCATTCCACATAGTCGCGCTCCACCAGTTGTTTGCGGATTTCGCCCTCGTTGTTGGTGTTGCTGCTCATGGAGCCATTGGCCAGCAGCAGCGCCATGCTGCCGGTGGGGGCCAGGTGGTAGAGCATGTGCTGCAGCCAGGCAAAGTTGGCGTTGCCCTGGGGCGGGGTGCAGCCGGGCAGCCAGCGCGGGTCGTTCTCCAGCTTGGCGCTCCACCACTCCTTCATATTGAAAGGTGGGTTGGCCATCACGTAGTCGGCGCGCAGGTCGGGGTGCAGGTCGTTTTGCAGAGTGTCACCAGGCTGGCCGCCAAAGTTGAAGTCCAGGCCGCGTATGGCCATGTTCATGGCGGCGAGCTTCCAGGTGGTGGGGTTGCTTTCTTGGCCATACACGCTGATCTGGCCCGTCTTGCCCTTGACCACGGCGCCGCCGTGCTCGGCAATGAATTCCTCGCTTTGCACGAAGAAGCCGCCCGAGCCCATGGCCGGGTCGTACACGCGGCCCTTGAAGGGCTGCAGCATTTCCACAATCAGCGTGACGATGCTCTTGGGCGTGTAGTACTGGCCGCCCTTTTTGCCTTCGGCCAGGGCGAATTGGCCCAGGAAGTATTCGTACACGTGGCCCAGGATGTCTTTGCTCTTCAGGCTCAGCACCTGCCCGCCAAAGGTGGGTTGGCTGAAGTTGGTGTCGGAGAAGTGGGCGATCAAGTCGGCCAGCTTGTGGCTGTCGATCTGGGTGCGTGCAAAGTCTTTGTTCAGCACGTTCTTGAGCTTGGGGTTCTCGCGCTCCACCGCCTCCATGGCGTTGTCGATGAGCCAGCCCACGGTGCGCATTTTTTCGGGTGTGTCTTTGCCTTGCGCAGTCCACGGCAGCGCATCGCCGGGCGGTATCTGGGCACAGTCGCGCAGGATTTGCCAGCGCGCCTCCAGCGGCACCCAGAAGACGTTTTTCTCGGTGTAGTAGTCGCGCACCTCCAGCTCGGCGGCGATGTTTTCTTCGTACTCTGGCGTGCCCGCCCCGCCGTATTCAGCAGGGTCCATGTAGTAGTCGTGCGCGGGGTTTTGGAACTGGGCGCGCAGCTCGTTCTGCCGTTCTTCAAACGCGTCGGAGACGTATTTCAAAAAGATCAGCCCCAGCACCACGTGCTTGTAGACCGAGGCATCCAGGGAGGAGCGCAGTTTGTCGGCGGCGGTCCAGAGCTTTTTTTCAAGGTCGGTGAAGAATTGTTGTTCGATGGGATTCATGGCATGCGTTGGCTGGATTGCTTCACGCCATTTTGGCCCATGCGTACACTGCCCCGCATGAGCCGCACCCCCGACACCATCAGCACCCTGCGCGA
>WOZN01000138.1 GCA_011620245.1 Acidovorax sp. | reverse complement strand
AGTTGGTGCAGCAGCTGCAGGGGCTGGGACATGAAGTCCATTTGATCCACCCAGGTCAATTTCGAACCCGCCCTTGTCCAGGTTATGCAGGCATCGATCTTGCCGTGCGCCCGGCAGGGCCCTTGGGCCGTGCGATGGACGCCATCGAGCCGGACGCCATCCATCTCGCCACGGAGGGACCCCTTGGCTGGGCCGCCCGTAGCTACTGTCTGCGCCACAAGCTGGCTTTCACCACGGCATTTCACACGAAATTTCCTGAAATACTGAACGCCGCCTTGCGCATCCCGCTGGCATGGGGCTATGCGTTGTTCCGGCATTTTCATCGCCCATCCTCAGGAATCATGGTGCCCACGCAAGGTGTCCTTCAGATGCTGAAGCGCCGTGGTTTTCGCAATTTGCGCCAGTGGACCCATGGTGTGGATACGCAGGCGTTCCCGTTTCAGGGGCAGGCTTTGCCCAGCCGTTTGCTTGGTGCAATGGCGCATCCAGTGAGCCTGTATGTGGGACGAATATCGTACGAAAAGAACATTGAGTCCTTTCTGCAGATGAAGATGCCCGGCGCCAAGGTTGTGTGTGGTGTGGGCCCGCTGGAGCAACGGTTGAAGGAGCGTTATCCGGAGGTGCGGTGGATGGGGTTGCTGGATCGGCGATCCCTTGCGGAACTGTATGCCGCTGCAGATGTGTTTGTGTTTCCCAGTCGATCAGAGACCTTTGGGCTGGTCATGCTGGAGGCCATGTCCTGCGGCACCCCGGTTGCGGCGTATCCTGTGGATGGCCCTCTGGAGGTTCTCGGGGCTTTGGAATCACAAGGAGCGCGGGGTGGTGTTTTGCACGTTGACTTGCTCTTGGCATGCCAGGCTGCATTGGCTGTGCCGCGTCACGAAGCCCGTCGTCGGGCGCTGGACTTCACTTGGACCAAGGCGACAAAACTCTTTGTTCAGTATCTCGTGCCTGTCCGGTCGGGCGATCCGGAACGCCTTATGCCAGCCATATAATTTGCTGGGATTTTGTTATATTGTTTTTAACTGAGGCGGTCTTGTTCAGGCTGTAATTGCGCGCCCATGTCTCCACAGTCCCATGAAACTGTAGCCCCACAGCACCCCAACCTGCCTATCGCAATGGCCAGTGCCTGCGCAGCAGCAACGCCAGACCGTCAGCCCGCAGCGCAGACAGTTGAACCTTCTGACGTAGAACTCCTGGACAGGGATCGCAGCATTCTGGCGTTCAATGAACGTGTCTTCGATTGGGCTGTGCGGACCGATGTGCCGCTGCTTGAGCGTTTGCGCTATCTCTGCATCGTCTCTTCCAATCTGGACGAATTCTTTGAGGTGAGGGCTGCACCGCACATTACCGCTGCCAAAAACGGTGAGACCAAAGGTCTTTACACCGAGGCATCCTTCAAAGCCCTGTCCGCCCATGCGCACGATCTTGTGGCACGGCAATACGCGCTTTACAACGACTCGCTGGTGCCGGCTTTTGCGGCACACGGTATTCGCATTGTTGCGCATGGTGAGCGGTTGGTGGTGCAAAAGCGCTGGGTCCATGACTATTTCATGCGCGAGGTGCGGCCGCTGCTCATTCCCGTGGGGCTGGACCCTGCCCATCCATTCCCACAGGTCGCCAACAAATCATTGAATTTCATCGTTCGACTCAAGGGGCGCGATGCGTTTGGGCGCGAAAACGAAATTGCCATTGTCAAGATTCCTCGCGCCTTGCCGCGGCTTATTCGCATGCCGCCCAAGGTTGCACCCAAGGAAGCTTTGTTCGTCAGTCTCTCCAGCATCGTACGGGCGCACCTGCACGACCTTTTTCCCGGGCGGGAGGTCACCGAGTTTTCCCAGTTCCGCGTGACCCGCCACTCTGATCTTGCACTCGACGAAGAAGATGTCCGCAACTTGAGAACGGCCCTGCGCCAGGGCTTGCAGCACCGCCACTATGGCCAGGCTGTGCGGCTGGAGGTGTCTTCCGGTTGTTCCACGTTTCTGTCGGATTTTCTGCTGGAGCAGTTTGAATTGCCAGGCGCAGCCCTCTATCGTGTCAATGGGCCTGTGAATCTGGTACGCCTGAATCAGTTGGTGGATCTGGTCAACGACCCCGCGCTGCTGTTTCCACCATGGCGTTCCGTCTGGCCTCTGCAGATGCAGCCCGGTGTTTCCATCCTGGAGCAGTTGCGCCACCGCGACATTGTGATGCACCAGCCGTTCGAGAGTTTTGACGGTTTGTTGGCCTTTCTGCGTGAAGCGGTCAATGACCCTCAGGTTCTGGTGATCAAGCAGACCATTTACCGCACCGGTTCAGACTCTGAGCTCATGGATCTGTTGACCGAGGCGGTGCGCCGCGGTAAAGAGGTCATGGCCGTGGTGGAGCTCAAGGCGCGCTTTGATGAAGAAGCCAACATCAACTGGGCCGAGGCGCTTGAATCCATTGGCGCTCAGGTGGTTTACGGTGTGGTGGGGCTCAAGACACATGCCAAGATGCTGCTGGTTACCCGTCGCGAGGGGCGTCAGCTTCGTCGCTATGGACATTTGTCCACGGGCAACTACAACATGCGCACGGCGCGCCTGTACACCGATCTGAGCTATCTCACTGCGGATGAAGAAACCACCGCGGACATGGATGGGGTGTTCAACCATCTGGCCAGCCAGAACCGCCCCCCCAGATTGCGCAGGTTGCTGCTGGCGCCGTTTCACCTGCAACGCCGCATGGTGGAAAAAATTGAACAGGTGGGGCTGGCCGCCAGCCGCGGAGAAGATGCGCGCATTGTTGCCAAGATGAATGCCCTCACGGACGAAGCATTGATCCGTGCGCTGATACTTGCAGGGCAGCAGGGGGCTCGGATTGATCTCATTGTGCGGGGCGCCTGCATGTTGCCGGCCCAGTTGCCCGGTGTCACAGACAACATCCGGGTGCGTTCGGTGATCGGCAGATTCCTGGAGCACTCACGGGTGTTCTATTTCCGGTCAGGCGGCCAGGAGGACTTGTACCTGTCCAGCGCCGACTGGATGAACCGCAACATGTTGCGTCGGGTGGAACTCGCCTGGCCTGTCACAGACCCCGTTTTGCGTCAGCAGATCGTCGATGAGTGCCTGGTGGCTTATCTTTACGACGATAAGGACGCGTGGACGCTCAACGCGGATGGAACCTATGAGCGCGCGCCTAACCCCGTCACCGGCAAGGGCGCCCAGAATGCGCTGATGGTGCGCTACAGTGCCATGGCGTCCGCAGCACAACCCGATCAGGAAACGACATGATGGATCTCATTCTCTGGCGTCATGCGGAAGCCGAGGAGGCGGCTGATGGCATGGACGATATGGCCCGTCCTCTCACCCAGCGGGGTGAAAAACAGGCGGCACGCATGGCCGCATGGCTGGACAGGCAACTGCCAGAAGGGCTGCGGGTGCTTGCCAGTCCGGCTCGGCGAACGGAGCAGACAGCCCAAGCATTGGGCCGCAAGTTCAAGATGCGTGCCGAACTGCTGCCGGGCGGCACTGTGGAGGACTTGCTGGAACTGGCCCAATGGCCGCGTGCCCGTGGGGCCGTGCTGATCGTTGGCCACCAGCCTGTGCTTGGCCAGACGATAGCGCAGCTGATGGGGTTGCAGTCGCCCGAATGCGTCGTACGCAAGGGCGCCGTCTGGTGGCTTCGCCAGCGCCAGCGGCTGGACCATTCCCAGACCGTGCTCATGACGGTGCAATCTCCCGAATTCCTCTGACCCGCCACAATCACCGGGCCATCTCGGCCCTGTCTGGCACCCCAGCTTACATGCGGGCGGTCTTGGCAGCAGTCTTTGTTGCAGGGGCTTCTGCCTTGGTGGGACGCCCCGTCTTGATCGACGGAACGGCCTGCAGGGCGGTGCGCAGAGCTGCATCCGAGAGTTCTGCCAGCACCTTCAAGCCGGCGCGAAGCAACTCGCTTTTCTTGGCTGGCTGGGCGAGTGAGTCAGCGCGCTTCTTGAGCGTTTCGATGATTGCATACTCATCTTTAGGAATGGTGAAACTGTCGCGAACCAGTTTGGGCTTTTTGGCACGAGCCTCCTTGGCTGGCAACGCCGGTGCAGTAGCAGCGGGTTTTGCCTTTGCCGTGGTAGTGGCTGTGGCATGTTTGACAGGCTTGGCAGGTGCTTCGGCAACCGTCTTGGGTTCGGTTGCCGCCGGCTTTTTAACCTTGGAAGCAACTGCCGCGGCAATTGTGCCGGCGGCCATGGTCTTGGCTGCCGGTTGAACGGGAGCTGGCACAGGGGTCGAAGTCGGGGTATTGCTTGAATCTGGGGTGGACGTGGTCATGGTGATAAATCAATAAATAAACGGTATAAACAGTTTATACCGTTTATTGCGTCAAGTCACCCCAGATTGAGTTCCAGTTCCCATGGCGTTTTTTGCCAGGCCAATACCTCTTCGCGCAGCAGGTAGGCCGATTGCGGGTAGGCAGCAGCCCATCCAGCCCGGGTGCTGATGGTGTGGCGCGTGCCCACGGCGTGCAAAGACAGGCCCTCTATGTCCGGGTCGCGCCGGGCATGGCAGAGCGCAACTGCCACGCGCAGACTCAGCAACTGCAGGGAAAAGACCGAGTCATTGATCAGTTCAATTTCCAGCTTGCGGACTTTGCCTCGTTGTCCCAGCACCAAGGCGCCGAGCCTATGCAGTTCGGACACGGCAAACCCTGCGGCATCGGTGTGATCCAGGATGTAGGCACCATGGCGGTGGTATTCGCTGTGCGAAATGATGCCGCCAATTTCATGCAGGTGTGCCGCCCATTCGAGCTTGCGTGCGGCGCGCTCGCTGTTCAGGGGCGCCGCCTGGGTGAAGAGGGTGGATGCAACGCGGGCAACCCGCTCGGCCTGGGCTGTGTCTACGGCGAAACGCTGCATGAGGCCATTCACCGTGGTGTTTCTCAGGTCGGTCTCGGGCTGCTCGCGGTCCAACAGGTCGTAGAGCGCGCCTTGGCGCAACGCGCCTTGCGCCACGTGCATTTGCCGAATTTCGAGGAGATCGAAAACCGCCCGCAACACGCTGATGCCCCCGCCAATCACGGCCCGCCGGTCTTCCTTGAGTCCTTCCAGACGAACGCGGTCTGCATGGTGTGAGCGCAACAGGCGGTCCTGAAGCCAGTCCAGTCCCTGCGCAGTGATGAGACCCTCGGGGCCGCCTGCAGCGACGAGAATGTCGCCCACTGCGCCAGCGGTACCTGAGGAACCATAGGCAATATCCCAGGTGTTGGGTTGGAATGTGCCAAGGGCCTCGTCCAGCACCGCTTTGGCGGCGATTTCTGCGGCCAGGAATGCCTGCCTTGTGAATTGGCCGTCGGCAAAATAGCGTGTAGACCACGCTACGCTGCCAACCCTGAACGACGCCACGGTATGGGGTTTGAATTGCTGGCCGAGGATGAATTCCGTGGACCGGCCGCCAATGTCCACTACCAGCCGGCGTTCGTCCGATTGGGGAAGCAGGCGCGCAACCCCCTGGTAGATCAGCCGCGCTTCTTCTGGGCCAGAAACCACATCGATGGGGTAGCCCAGAATTTCTCCACCACGAGTCAAAAATTCTTCCCGGTTGCGGGCTTCGCGAAGGGTCTGGGTTGCCACGGCACGCACCTGGGCACGTTCGAAACCCGCCAGGCGCTCACCAAAGCGTGCCAGGCAATCCCAGCCACGCTGCATGGCTTGCGGCGTGAGATTGAACTCATCGTCAAGGCCATTGCCCAGGCGGACGGTTTCCTTGAGGTATTCCATCCGCTGGATATGGCCATGCTCGAAGCGGCCAATTTCAAGACGAAAGCTGTTAGATCCCAGGTCTACAGCTGCAAGCAATGTTCCGTTGTGCATGTTTCTGCGCGTGATGCGCTCGATCTCAAGCGGGCAAGCATAGCATCCCCAGCACCGTGTCCAGAGGCGGGAGTCAGCCGATGATGCGACCGTCCTGGGTGAGCATGCTTTGCGTCACGTAAGCGTTGGATCGCTTATTTCCTTGGTAGGCAACCACATAGCCGCCGACATTCACGGTGGCACGCCGTTGCAATGCCGCGAGCACACTGGAGCGCGTGATCGGGCCTGAAATGCCGCCAAGTATCTCGGCGGTGTAGCGCGCAGCAATGAACCCGGCCAGACCTTGCGGCGAGGGGGCTTCGTCAAAAAGGCGGCTCAGCGCATCACGGTAAGCGCGCACCACGGGCAGGCTGGACGTGACCAGCGGCACCGCCTGGGTGGCAATAATGGATGTGCCCTTGGGCGTGCCCCCCATTTGGCCGAGCACCTGCAGATTCACATCGGCCAAGGCTACGACAAAACGCTGACGGCCCGGTGGGGCGACCAGCTTGCTGGTGAATGCGTGCAGTTCCGGTGTTCCTCCCACAAACAAAATAATGGTTTGTGCCGGGGTTGTCAGCTGACTGGCGGCTGGGCCTGTTGTGCCCGGCAACGGCAGTATCTGTGCTTGCAAATCCATTTTTTTTGCAACCTGCAGGACATAGGCTTCCGACTCCTGCTGCACCTGCGCGGTGGCAAAGACCACGCCGATCTGCTTCACGCCCAAGGATGCATGTGTCTTGATGGCGTGCTCTATCTGGGTTTGGTGGTCCGGGAATACCTCGAACACCGTCTTGGCCTCGCTGTCGGTTACGGCGTTGTGCAACCAGGGGGCCACCAGTGCAAGGGGAGATGCAGAACCCGCCGAAGACTGCAGGGCCACAAGCCCGGCGGCAGCAGTATTGCCCACGCAGCCGGCCACTGCCACGCAACCGGCTTGCCCATGGGCAGTTTCCCATGCAACCTTCAGGCTTGCGGGCGTGCCATCGGTTTCGATGGTGACATGCTGCACCGTACGGCCACGCACGCCGCCGCGCTTGTTCAAGTCCTGCCAGGCAGTTCTGGAGCCGATCAGAAAGTCGCGGCTGATATCTTGCTGTCCAAAAGTCAAGTCAACTACTTGTGCCACTACCAGCGGGCGTTCTCCGCCGGCATTGCGAGTGGTGCTGACTGGCAGCGGCTGGGCCATGACTTCGCTTGCAATCGCGGCACTTGCGGCAGCGGTCCAGCGAATCCAGTGGCGGCGATTCAGCGAAACCGCTGGGCAATTGGGAAGATGCATGGCTATTTAACCGAGATTGTTCATTGGGACATGAGGGGTGGCGTGGCGAATTGCAAGGCAGTTTGGGCACTGGTGAGAAGGCAATAGCCCTGCTATTGCCGCCCAAGCAGGGGCCAAAATGACCGCAAATCGTCCGCCAGCACCCGCGTAGGCCCGAAGGGCCGCCGAATGGACAATCTCGGTTTAATGCGCTGAGAAGGGTTATTTTTTCTTGGGCGGCATCAGCACGGTGTCCACCACATGGATAACGCCATTGCTGGCGGCGATGTCTGCTTGCTCTACCATGGCTTCCTCCACGGTCACAAAGGTGCCGGCGCGTGCCAGCGCAATGTTGGCGCCCTGCAGGGTCTTGACATTGCCTGGCTTCACGTCTTTGGATGCCATGCGCGATGGCACGATGTGATAGCTGATCACGGACTTGAGCATTGCCTTGTCTGCCTTGAGTGCATCCAAGGTCTTCGCAGGCACCGCCTTGAATGCAGCGTCAGAGGGGGCAAACACGGTGTAGGGGCCTGCAGCCCGGAGCGTTTCCGTCATGCCGGCTTCTGCAACCAGGGTGTTGAAAGTCTTCAACGACGCCGTCTTGGCGACCGTATCAGCCAAGGTCTGGGGTGCGGAGGCGTTGGTGGCGCAGGCGCCCAGGGTAGTCACTGCCACCAGGGCGAGTGCAGATTGAAGTGCATAACGGCGAAACATGAAATTCTCCTGAAAGTAGATGGCCGACGCATGTCGGTAGGCGCAGACTATGCACCAGTCATGACATAGATGTGACAATTTGATTCAGTCCGTGCCAGGTAAATTCTCGGAGAATGGGCGTGTGACATGTATGGATAAAAGTCACGGCACTGTCATATTCGAAACCTACAGTCGCGACATCCCAACTCCTTCAACCCTAAAGGTGTCTTTATGAAAATGTCCATGATTCGAGTTCTGGTGGCTGGTGTGGCTTCTGCTGGAGCGTTTTCGGGCGCCATGGCGCAGCAGGAAGTTACGGGCGCGGGCGCCTCGTTCCCGGCGCCGCTCTATTCCAAGTGGGCTTCTGAGTACTACAAAGCCACTGGCGTCAAGATCAACTACCAGTCGGTGGGTTCGGGTGCCGGTCTGCGCCAGATCGAGGCCAAAACCGTGGCGTTTGGCGCCTCTGACATGCCACTGAAGGACGAAGATCTCGAAAAGAAGGGCCTGGTGCAGTTCCCTACCGTGATTGGTGGCGTGGTGCCGGTGGTCAACATCAAGGGTATCTCCCCTGGTCAGATCAAGCTGACGGGCCAGGTGCTGGGTGACATCTATCTGGGCAAGATCACCAATTGGACCGATCCCGCCATCAAGGCGCTGAATCCTTCCGTGCCGCTGCCGGACGCCGCCATTGCGCCAGTACGCCGCGCTGACGGTTCGGGCACCACCTTTGTCTTTACCAATTACCTCAGCAAGGTCAATGCTGAATGGAAAGCCAAGGTTGGTGAAGGCACGGCTGTGAACTGGCCTGTGGGTGCGGGTGGCAAGGGCAATGAAGGCGTGGCCGCTTTTGTGGGTCGCCTGCCCAACTCCATCGGTTACCTTGAGTATGCCTACGTCAAGCAAAACAAGATGACTTACACGCAGGTGCAAAACGCAGCCGGCAAGTTTGCTACTCCGGACGACGCTGGTTTCAAGGCTGCGGCTGCCGGTGCTGTCTGGCCCAAGAGCTTCTATCTGATTCTGACGAACCAGCCGGGTGATGCCACGTGGCCTATCACCAACCCCACGTTCATCCTGATGCACAAGGTGCAGGAAAAGCCTGCGGATGCCGCCACGGCGCTGAAGTTCTTCGACTGGGCCTTCAAGTACGGTGACAAGACGGCTTTGGACCTGGACTATGTGCCCATGCCTGATGTTGTCAAGAGCAACATCCTGAAGTCCTGGGGTGACATCAAGGATACCTCCGGCAAGGCAGTGTGGTCCAAGTAATCTCCTGGGCCGGCAGACCATGCCGGCCTTTTGATTTCACTTTTCAAGGCTACCAACGTGTCCACTACGATGCCGGTTCGCCAGAGCCCGCCTTCCAATGCGGCCTCTGGCATCAAGCGGACCACACCTCCACCCAATAAATCGTTCATTTCAGGCATGCTGGCAGACCGAATTTTTGGATGGCTGGCGCGTGGCGCTGCCATCCTTACGTTGTTGTTGTTGTTCGGTATTCTGGCGTCGCTGGTGGTGGGGGCCTGGCCCTCCATTTCCAAATACGGCCTGAGTTTTCTCACCCGCAGCGTCTGGGATCCCGTTCAAGATGAATACGGTGGCCTGGTCATGATCTATGGCACGCTGGCCACGTCGTTCATTGCATTGTTGATTGCCGTGCCCGTGAGTTTCGGCATTGCCTTGTTTCTCACCGAGCTGTCTCCTGCCTGGCTGAAGCGGCCTCTGGGAACTGCCATTGAATTGCTGGCAGCGGTGCCATCGATTGTGTATGGCATGTGGGGGTTGATGGTTTTTGCTCCCATTCTCGCGCGTTTTGTGCAGCAGCCCTTGCAGTCCTTGTTCGCTGGTGTTCCCTATCTGGGTGCGTTTGTTTCGGGGCCACCGGTAGGCATTGGCATTTTGTCTGCAGGCATTATTTTGGCCATCATGATCATTCCATTCATTGCGTCGGTCATGCGGGATGTTTTTGACGTCACTCCGGCGCTGCTCAAAGAGTCGGCTTACGCTCTGGGTTCCACCACCTGGGAAGTGATGTGGAGAGTTGTGCTGCCCTACACCAAGACGGGTGTGCTCGGCGGCATCATGCTGGGGCTTGGTCGCGCACTGGGCGAAACCATGGCGGTCACTTTCGTCATCGGCAACATGAACCAGCTCGAATCGCTGTCGCTTTTTGAAGCTGCCAACAGCATCACGTCGGCCCTGGCGAATGAATTTGCAGAAGCTGGTGAGGGCCTCCATCAGGCGTCCCTGATCTATCTGGGGCTGGTGCTTTTCTTTATCACCTTTGTGGTGCTGACCTTGTCCAAGGTCTTGCTGTCACGCCTTCAAAAGAATGAAGGAACCCGTACATGACCACTTCGCAGCGTCTTATCTCGAAGGATGACGTCACGCTGGCGCGTCAGTCCCGCTACAACAGTCGCAAGCGTGTCAACCAGATTGCCCTGACCCTGTCATTGGCAGCCATGGTGTTTGGCTTGTTCTGGCTGGCGTGGATCTTGTGGGAGACCGTGCGCCTGGGGATAGGGGGGATGAGCCTGACGCTGTTCACCGATATGACGCCACCGCCGAACGAGGCGGGGGGCATCTCCAACGCCATCTTTGGCTCCCTGGTGATGGTGTTGCTGGCCACTTTTGTGGGAACCCCCATTGGCATCATGGCCGGGATTTACCTGGCTGAGTACGACATGCGCAGCTGGCTGGCATCCGCCACACGCTTTGTCAACGACATTTTGCTGTCGGCGCCCAGCATCGTGATTGGCCTTTTTATTTACGCCGTCGTGGTGGCACGTTTCAGGAGTTTTTCGGCCTACGCCGGCATTCTGGCCCTTGCCTTGATCGTGATCCCGGTGGTCATCCGGACTACCGAAAACATGCTGATTCTGGTGCCTGCCAGCCTTCGCGAGGCGGCCTATGCCCTGGGCGCGCCCAAGTGGCGGGTGATTACCATGGTCACGCTGCGCGCAGCGCGGGCCGGTGTCATTACAGGGATTTTGCTGGCGGTGGCGCGCATTGCGGGTGAAACGGCGCCCTTGTTGTTCACGGCTTTGAACAACCAGTTCTGGAACTCGGACTTGTCCAAGCCCATTGCCAGCCTGCCGGTGACGATTTTCAAGTTTGCCATGAGCCCCTACGAAAACTGGCAGCAACTGGCCTGGGCGGGAGTTTTCCTGATCACTGTGGCCGTTCTCGGACTCAATATCCTCGCACGGGTGCTGACCCGGCAGAAATAAGCAAGGAAGACTTTCATGCCCTCCATACTCAAGAATTTGCCAGCAGCGGCGTCCAAGCTCACGGTCCGTGACCTGAACTTTTACTATGGCAAGTTCCAAGCCCTCAAGAACATCAACCTGGATATTCCCGAGCACAGGGTGACGGCTTTCATCGGCCCCTCGGGTTGCGGCAAATCCACTTTGCTGCGCACTTTCAACCGCATGTTCGAGCTGTACCCAGAGCAGCGTGCCGAGGGGCAGATCGTGATGGATGGCGAGAACCTGCTGACCACCAAGCAGGATGTGGCGCTAGTTCGGGCCAAGGTCGGCATGGTGTTCCAGAAGCCCACGCCCTTTCCCATGTCCATTTACGACAACATTGCCTTTGGCGTGAAGCTGTTCGAAAGCCTCAGCGCCTCGGACATGGATGACCGTGTGGAATGGGCCTTGCGCAAGGCGGCGCTGTGGAATGAGGTCAAGGACAAGCTGGGTCAGGATGGCACCAGCCTCTCGGGTGGGCAGCAGCAGCGCCTGTGCATTGCCCGCGGCATTGCCATCAAGCCGGAGGTGTTGCTGCTTGACGAGCCGTGCTCGGCTCTCGACCCGATCTCTACCGCCAAGATCGAAGAGCTGATTGCGGAACTGAAGGAAGACTACACTGTGGTCATCGTCACGCACAACATGCAGCAGGCAGCGCGTTGCAGCGACTACACCGCTTACATGTATCTGGGGGACTTGATGGAATTCGGGGAAACAGAACAGATGTTCTTCAAGCCCCAGCGCAAAGAAACCGAAGATTACATTACCGGCCGTTTCGGTTGAGGAGACTTTGATGCCTGACAAACACCTTTCATCGCAGTTCGACAGCGAACTCAATAGCGTCTCTTCCCGCGTCATGGAGATGGGCGGCCTGGTGGAATCGCAAATTCGCCAGGCAATTTACGCCCTGTCGCAGTTCAGCCTGGAAGCGGTTGAACAGGTGAGCGTAATGGAGCAGCGTGTCAATGCCATGGAAGTCGAGATCGACCACGAACTCGCTTCCATCATTGGCCGGCGCCAGCCCACGGCCCGCGACCTGCGGCTGCTGTTGTCCATTTCCAAGGCCACAGCCAATCTGGAGCGCATGGGTGACGAGGCCAATAAGATGGCCCGCATGGTGAAATCGATCATTGAAAGCGGCGCCTCCCGTTCGCTGCCAACGAGCGACCTGCGCGTAGCCGCTGAACTGGCATCGGGCATGCTGCGCAAGGCGCTCGATGCCTTTGCGCGCCTTGACGTCAAGGCGGCGGTGGATATCCTCAAGGAGGACGATCTCATTGACCGAGAGTTCGATGGCTTTGTGCGCAAGCTCGTCACCTACATGATGGAAGACCCCCGTACCATCTCTGCCAGTCTGGACCTGTTGTTTCTGGCCAAGGCCATCGAGCGTATTGGCGACCATTCCAAGAACGTGGCAGAACTCGTCATCTATCTCGTCCAGGGCAGGGATGTGCGGCACACGTCATTTGATGAAATTGAATCCAGTGTGCTGCAGTGACCAATTGGCGTTGATATGAAAAAGCTTCCCCGTGTATTGATTGTGGAGGACGAGCCAGCGATTGCCGAGTTGATTGCTGTCAACCTGCGCCACAACGGGTTTCAGCCGATCTGGTCAGAAGATGGCGAGTCGGCCCAGCGCGAGCTGGATGCCGTTCTCCCGGATGTCATCCTGCTGGACTGGATGCTGCCGGGTCAAAGCGGCCTCGTGCTGGCGCGCAAGTGGCGTGCAGACAGCCGTACCAAACCCATCCCTATCCTGATGCTCACCGCGCGGGGCGATGAGCCCGACAAGGTGGCGGGGCTCGATGCCGGGGCGGATGACTACATCACCAAGCCGTTTTCCACACAAGAACTGCTGGCACGCATCCGCGCGGTGCTGCGGCGCCGTGCGCCCGAGCAGGTGAGTGACTGCGTGACCATTGGCGATCTGGTGCTGGATGCGGGCACCTACCGGGTCACGTTCCAGGGGCAGCCACTCAAGGTGGGTCCGACCGAGTTCAAGCTGCTGCATTTCTTCATGAAACACTCAGAGCGCGTGCACAGCCGCTCGCAGCTGCTCGACAAGGTGTGGGGCGACCATGTCTTTATCGAAGAGCGGACGGTGGACGTCCATGTGAAGCGGCTGCGTGAGGCCTTGGGCTGCGCAGGCGTGATGGTGGAAACCGTGCGCGGCGCGGGCTACCGGCTCACGGGCCATCCGCCCGCGCTGATGCAGGCCTGATTACTTCAGTCAGGGGCTCCAGGGCCTCTGCAACCCTCATGAAACTTGCGTAGCCTGCATGCTCTGGCGTTTTGGATATTTTCTGGCCTGGCAGCTTGCCGGGGGTGCATTCGGATGGTGGCTGGAAGGCCCCTGGGGTGCCGTGCTGGGTGCTGCGGTGGCTGCATGGTTGTGGTTTGGCGGGGATTTGTGGCGCGGGGCCCGTGTATTGCGGTGGCTGCGGTCGGGCGACTTGTCTGCAACGCCATCCACTTTTGGCATGTGGGGCGAAGCAGCCGACCGCGCGCGGCGTCTGTTGCGCCAGCACCAGGCGCAGGTCAAGCAAAGCGAAGATCGCCTACAGGAGATTCTGGCGGCACTCCAGGCCACGCCCAATGGCATTGTCTTGCTGGATGCTGAGGGGCACATTGAATGGTGTAACCAGATCGCGGCCGCACAGTTCGGGTTCGATGCCCAGCGGGATGTCATGCAGTTCATTGGCAACCTGGTGCGGGACCCCGATTTCAGTGCTTACTATGCCTCCCAGAATTACATCCACGACATGGTGTTGTGCGGCCGGGACAGCACGCCGTCGCGGCCCGTGCGCATTTCGGTGCACCTGCATCCTTATGGCGATGGGCGCAAGTTACTGCTGTCCCGGGATGTCACAGCGCTGGAGCAGGCCGACGCCATGCGCCGCGATTTTGTGGCCAATGTTTCGCATGAAATCCGCACGCCGCTGACAGTGCTGACGGGTTTTGTTGAAACCCTGCAAACCCTGCCGCTGGACGCCGGGGAGCGTGCACGCTACCTGGCCATGATGGCCCAGCAGGCGGCGCGCATGCAAAACGTAGTGCATGATCTGCTGACGCTCTCGCGCCTGGAAGGTAGCCCCTTGCCCGGCATGTCCGAATGGACGCCGGTGCAGGCCCTGATGCAGCGGTGTGAAGACGAAGGCCGGGCCTTGTCCGCCGTGTTGACACAAAACCACCACAGGCGCCATGTGCTGCAGTTTCCTGATGCGCAGGATTTGCGTGCCGAGGGCGAAATTGCCGGCGTGCCGTCCGAGCTGCAAAGTGTGCTGTCCAACCTCATCAGCAATGCCGTGCGCTACACGCCCGCAGGCGGCACCATTACCGTGCAATGGCGTCACACGCCGGACGGCAAGGCCATTTTCTCCGTGAGCGATACCGGGCCAGGCATTGCGCCAGAGCATATTCCGCGCATCACCGAGCGGTTCTATCGCGTGGACCGCAGCCGGTCGCGGGAAACGGGCGGCACAGGCCTGGGGCTGGCCATCGTCAAGCATGCGGTGCAGCGCCATGGGGCGAAGCTCGATATCGCCAGCGAGGTCGGCAAGGGATCGGTTTTTTCGGTCACCTTTCCCGCCAACCGGCTGCGCCGCCCCGCGCTGCCGGACGGATTGCAATCCACAGCATTAGCACAAACAGCGCTGCGGTAATCGCCAATGCCATTGCGCTGGCCACCCAGAACGGCACCGGCGATGCCATCGGTGCCCACGGGCCCAGGCCATGGTAGGCCAGCACATAGCCCCCGCCCAGCCCCGCGCCCCACAGCAGCACGCAATACACCACCAGTGGCGCAATCGTGATGCGGTAACAGCGCAGCGCAAAGACACACAGGGTCTGCACGGCGTCGGCGGCATGGTAGGCCGCAACCCACAGCAGCAACCCGCCGGTGATGGCCACCACGGCGGCACTGCTGGAATACAGGGCGGACAGTGTTTCATTTGCTATTAATAAAATAGCTGCCAGCGCAATACCAGTAAGCGCTGAGAGCCTGAAACCCATATAAACAACGCTGCGGGCCTGCGTCTCGTTGCCGGCCCCCAGCCAGTAGCTCACCCGTGCGCTGGTGGCAATGGCCAGTGACAGAGGCACCATGTACAGCACGGCCGCCACATTGGCCGCGATCTGGTGGGCTGCGGTGGCCACGGTGCCTTGGCGGGCAATGAAAAGGGCCATCAGCGTGAACGAAGTCACTTCCACCAGGATGGCAAGTCCCGCAGGCACGCCCAGCCGGGCGAAGCTGAGAATGGTGGGCCAATGGGGTGGCTCCATGCGCTGCCAGATGCGCAGCGGTATGTAGAGGGCCTGGGTGCGCAGCAGCCACAAAGCCAGGGCCAGCATGCTGACATTCACCACCAGGGTGGCCCAGGCGCAGCCCACGGCGCCTTGCGCCGGCAGGCCGGCGCCGCCAAAGGTAAACCAGATGGACAGTGGCAATTTGATGAGCAGCGAGCCCACCTGTAGCCAGGT